>JAIXQS010000032.1 GCA_027485615.1 Verrucomicrobiaceae bacterium | reverse complement strand
GCCCCGAAACGCATCGTCAAGGAATTCCGCTTCGAAAACGGCACGGAAGTCCCCACCGAGCATCCCGGCCTCGCGCTTTTCACCGCTGGGCAATACGTCGATGTGATCGGTAACACGATCGGCCGCGGCTTCCAAGGTGTGGTCAAGCGCCACAAGTTCGGCGGACAACCGATGGCGCACGGCCACATGATGCACCGCCGCTCCGGCGCCATCGCCGCCGGCTCGACCCCCGGTCGCGTCTGGAAAAACCAGAAGATGCCCGGACACATGGGCACCACCAAATCCACCGTGCAGAACCTCAAGATCATCGCCGTGCGCGAGGATGACGGAGTAATCCTGGTTTCCGGCTCCGTGCCGGGTCACAAGGGCGCCTACCTAACGATTCGCTCCGCGAAAAAGAAGTGAACCGTCAGTCCACACAATCCCAAATCTAACCGAAACTTTCCGCCATGTCAGCCAAAGCCTTCACAGCAGCAGACGCAGAAGCCGCCAACCTCGTCCTCATCGGCGAGGAAAAAGGCCGCCAAGCCGTCCATGACCTCATCACCGCCTATCGCGCCAACCGCCGCTCCGGCACCGCGAACACCAAGACCCGTGGCGAAGTCCGCGGCAACAACAAGAAGATCTACAAACAGAAAGGCACAGGCAACGCCCGTCACGGCGACAAGCGCGCACCGATCTTCGTTGGTGGCGGCGTGGTCTTCGGCCCGCGTCCCCGTTCCTATGCCAAGAGCGTACCTCGCTCCGTCCGCAAGCTCGCCCTGCGCCGCGTCCTCGGTGACATCACCCGCGCCGGCAAGCTTTTCACGGTTCCTTCCTTCGCCATCGCCGATGGCAAGACCAAATCCTTCGTCTCCGCAATAAGCGGCGTCACCGAGGCAGACCGCAAGGTTCTCCTCGTCGGTGATTTCGATGACGCCACCAAGCTCGCCGCTCGCAACGTCGCATGGGTGCAGCTCGTCACCGCCACCGACCTCAACGTCGAGCAACTGCTCCTCTCCAAGGTCATCATCCTCGTCGGCGACGCCGTCGGGACCCTCGCCCAACGCACAGCCTGATTTTCCCACACACCTACGACCATGAAAGACATCTACCAGGTCATCAAAAACGTCCGCCTCAGCGAAAAAGCCTCCCTCCTCCAGGAGCGGAACAACGAAGTTGTTTTCGAGGTCGATCCCGCCGCCAACAAGCTCGAGATCAAGCAAGCCGTCGAAACCATCTTCGATAAGAAGGTCGTGGCAGTCCGCACCGCGAACTACGACGGGAAACTCCGCCGCAAGCGCCGCGCGGACCAAGGCCGCACCGCCCGATATAAGAAAGCGGTCGTGCGCCTGGCCGACGGCCAATCCCTAGACCTCATCTAAGCCTCCGGCCGAACCGCCCCACCCGGCGGGATGCCACCAGCAACCATTCAACGCACGCGAGTCATGCCACTTAAAACTTTCAAGCCCAACACGCCTTCCGAACGCTACAAGGAGCTCCCGTCCTTCGACGAGATCACCAAGAGCAAGCCGGAGAAGTCCCTGCTCACCCCGCTCAAGCGCACGGGTGGCCGCAACAACACCGGCCGCATCACCACCCGCCACATCGGCGGTGGTCACAAGCGCCACTACCGCCTGGTCGATTTCAAGCGCAACAAGCGCGACGTCGAAGGCACCGTGGTCGGCATCGAGTATGATCCGAACCGCACATGCCGCATCGCCCTCATCCAATATCAGGACGGCGTGAAATCCTACATCCTCGCCCCCGCCGGTCTCACCGACGGTGCGAAGATCGTCTCAGGCGAAAACGTCGCCCCCAAGGTCGGCAATGCCATGCCTCTCGGCAAGGTGCCCCTCGGAACCGAGATCCACAACATCGAGCTGCTTCCCGGCGGCGGCGGCAAGGTTGCACGTTCGGCCGGCCAGAGCGCTGTCCTTTCCAACCGCGATGGCGGCTGGGCTCTCGTCAAGATGCGCTCCGGAGAAATCCGCCGCTTCCATGAAGGTTGCTACTGCACGATCGGCGTCGTCGGTAACCGCGACCACATGAACGAGGTTTCCGGAAAAGCCGGACGCACCCGCTGGCAGGGCGTCCGCCCGACTGTCCGGGGCATGTGCATGAACCCCGTCGATCACCCGAACGGTGGTGGCGAAGGCAAGTCGAAGTCCGGTGGTGGCCGCCAACACCTTCTCTCCCCATGGGGTCACGCCAAGGGGCAGAAGACCCGCAAACGGAAGAAGACTTCCAGCGTGTTCATCGTCGAGTCTCGCCACGACAACAAGAAGAAGTAATCCTTTTCACCGAAACCTCAGACCTACTTACCTATGCCACGTTCCCTCAAGAAAGGCCCATTCGTCGATCAGAAGCTGCTCGCCAAGATCGATGCCGTCGCCGAAGCGGGCTCCGACCGCAAGCCCATCAAGACATGGTCACGCAAGTCCATGATCACACCGGACTTCGTCAGCCACAACTTCTCCGTCCACAACGGCAAGACCTTCATCCCCGTATATGTCACGGAAAACATGGTCGGCCACAAGCTCGGAGAATTCGCACCCACACGCATCTTCCGCGCCCACGGCGGCATCGGTAAGAAGTAAAAATTGAAATCTCAAATTCCAACTCTCAAGGAAGAAAAACACTAAAGCTACGCTCTGCGCCCCTCTGCGCCTCTGCGGTGAAACTCCTCCTCCTGACAAATTCCATGTTCTCTACCTTCCATCCACGTTCCTACGCCGCTGCCCTCGGGCTGCTGGTCATGGCCGTGCCGTGCGAAGGCCAGGAGGATACGGTCAGCGTCGCGAAGCTACAGGATCTCGTCGTGGATCTTCGGGAAGAGAATCGCGCCCTTCAGCGTGCTCTCATCGAGGCGAACAAGGCTGAGAAAGCCTCCACCGACCAGCTCAACCAAGTGCGCGAACGTCTCGAAGCCCTCGGTAAGAACCTCCTTGATGGCGGCGACGACCGCCTCATCCAAGCCGCCGCCGACCTTGAACTCGCCAACGAGCGCACCACACAGCTGGAAGCGGCTGCCGTTCGCCTTTCCTCCTCCGTGACTGATTACCTTCGCCTGGCAGTTGTCTCAGATCCCGATGCCCGGGTTCGTGTGGAAACAGCGATGAGAGAGCTTGACTCGATCAGCGGTCTCCGCCAGAAACCGCGCCCCGATATCCGCACCGGCGACCTCCAGCGGGCGCAGATCGTCAGCCTTGACCAGGAAAGCGGCATGCTCGTCCTGAATCTCGGCGAAAACCAGGGTGCCACGATCGGGATGACTTTCCGCCTCATGCGCGGCCAGCAATCCTACGGCAAAGCCATCCTCGCGGATGTCCGCCAGGGGGTTTCCGGAGCCTTCATCGAACAGATCGACTCGAAAGATAACACCCCACGCCTCGGCGATGCCGCCGTCCTTCTCACGCAAAACTAATTTCCGCCAACCCTCACCTAACCGCCGACCATGGAAGTCACCAGCACCACCAAATTTGTCCGTATCTCGCCGAAAAAGGCGCGCGACGTCGCCCGCGAAATTCAGGGTCTCCCTGTTTCCAACGCCCTCGATATCCTGACCTTCACCCCTAAGAAGGCCGCCATGTTGATCGGCAAGACACTCAAGACCGCCATCGCCGACGCCGAGAATAATTTCTCGCTCGATACCGGCAGCCTCACCATCAAGAAAGCCGTCATCGGCGCAGGCCCTACGCTCCGTCGCCACATGCCGCGCGCTAAGGGATCGGCCGGTGCAATCCTCAAGCGATCCTCACACATCTCCATCACACTCGTCGGCGCTCCTCCCGAAAAGAAAAAGCGCGCTCCCAAGAAAGCCGCCGAAAATGCCGACAAGGCTCCCGAAACCGCCGCCGCCGCTGAATAAGCCCACCGCGCAATCTAACAACTACACTCTCCACCTAACACCATGGGCCAAAAAGTAAATCCGATCGCCTTCCGCCTCGCCGTCAACAAAGACTGGCGCTCCAAATGGTATGCCAGCGGCAAGGACTACACCAAGAAACTCCACGAGGATCTTGCCATCCGCGCCTACTTCAAGCAGAAGCTCC
The DNA here is from genome assembly GCA_027485615.1 of Verrucomicrobiaceae bacterium. GTDB lineage: Bacteria > Verrucomicrobiota > Verrucomicrobiia > Verrucomicrobiales > Akkermansiaceae > Luteolibacter. Next base: position 65,302 of record JAIXQS010000032.1, on the reverse strand, counting down.
AGAACGCCGGCCTCGCCCGTGTCGTCATCGAGCGCGCATGGAACAGCGTCCGCATCACCCTCCATTCTTCCCGCCCGGGTCTCATCATCGGTCGCCAAGGTAAGGAAATCGAGGTGATGACCGCTGATGTCAGCAAGATCTGCAAAGATTCCCAGGTCAAACTCGACATCCTCGAGATCCGCAAGCCGGAGCTCGATGCCCAACTCGTCGCCGAGCAGATCGCCGTCCAGCTTGAGCGCCGGATTTCCTTCCGCCGCGCCATGAAGCGCTCGCTCCAGACCGCCATGGAATTCGGTGCCGAAGGCATCCGTGTCCGTTGCGCCGGCCGCCTCGGCGGTGCCGACATCGCCCGATCCGAAAGCTACCGCGAAGGCAAGGTGCCGCTCCAGACACTCCGCGTCCCGCTCGATTACGGCTTCGCCGAAGCCCGCACCGTTTACGGGATCATCGGCGTGAAATGCTGGGTTAACAAAAAGGAAGACGACGGCAAGCCGGGTCCTGACCGCGGCAACCGCAACGACCGTGGTGACCGCGGAGATCGTGGCAACCGCGGAGGCGGAGACCGCCGCCAAGGCCAAGGCGGAGACCGCCGCCCCGACAACCGCCCTCAAGGTGGCGCACCCGCGCCCACCGCCTGATCCGATCAGACCGACAAGCCCCTTACACACAACCATTTTCACAAGGAGAAATAAGCCATGCCTTTGATGCCCAAACGAACTAAGTTCCGCAAGAGCCACCGCGGATCACGCGCCGGGAACGCCCAGCGCGGAACCACCGTCGCCTTCGGTGACTTCGGCCTGCAGACCCTCGAGCGCGCCTGGTTGACCACGCGCCAGATCGAAGCCTGCCGTGTCGCAATCAACCGCTCCCTCAAACGGAAGGGCAAGGTCTTCATCCGGATCTTCCCGCACAAATCCATCACCCGCCGCCCCCCCGAAACCCGGATGGGTAAAGGCAAGGGAGCCGTGGATACATGGGTGGCCGTCATCCGCCCCGGCAACATGCTTTTCGAAGTCGCCGGTGTCACCGAATCCGCCGCTAAAGAGGCGATGCGCCTCGCTTCCTACAAGCTGGGCTTCCGCACCCGCCTCGTGACCCGCAATCCGCACCAATAACACTCACTACGTAACGACCATGGCCGCCACCAAAGCCAAAGACATCCGCGAACTCTCCGCCGACGAGCGCCTCAAGCGTCTCCGCGACCTCAAACAGGAATCCATGAACCTGCGCCTGCAGCGTTCCGCCGGAACCCTCGAAAACCCCGCCCGCTTCAAGCAGGTACGCCGCGAGATCGCGCAAATCAACACCATCACCCACGAAAAGGCCTGAGCCATACAGGGTCGCGAACCGGCCCGCATCCCAACGATCCACCACCATGAGCGAATCATCCCAGGAAGCCGCCCCGGCCGCCACCAGCAACCGCAAGACCCGCGTCGGCGTCGTCGTCTCTAATAAAATGGAGAAGACCATCGTCGTCGAATATGTCGCCCGCGTTCCACACCCCAAGTTCAACAAGATCGTCAAGCGCTCGAAGAAGTTCTACGTCCACGACGAAAAGGGCGAGGCCACCATCGGTGACCGCGTCCGCATCATCGAAACCAAGCCCCTCTCGAAGCTCAAGCGCTGGGCGCTCGACCAGATCCTTTCCCACTAACCAATAAACGCTGAAATGCTGAGACGCTGAAAACCTGAATTTTTCACTTCCCAGCTCAACCCCATTTCAGCGTTTCAGATTTTCAGTTTTCAGCATTTACCAAATAATACTATGATCCAGATGGAAACCAAACTCGCCGTCGCCGACAACACGGGCGCACGCACCGCGAAGATGATCGGAGTCCTCGGCAAACGCAGCCGCTCCGCTCGCCTCGGCGATATCATCACCGCCCACATCCGCGATTCCATCCCCACCGCCTCCGTGAAAAAGGGCAGTGTGGTGAAGGCCGTCGTCGTCCGCACCACCTTCCCGGTTCGTCGCCCCGACGGTTCCGTCCTCCGCTTCGACTCAAACGCGATCGTCATCATCGACAAGGACAACAACCCTCGTGGCACTCGCATCTTCGGCCCCGTCGCCCGCGAACTCCGCGAGAAGCAATTCATGAAGATCGTCTCCCTCGCCCCCGAGGTTCTCTGATTGCCAATATCCGAATCTCCAATATCCAATCTCTTTTCCTCTAATGAGCAGCATCAAGACACACGTCAAAAAAGGCGACCAGGTTCAGATCATCGCCGGCAACCACAAGGGCAAAAAAGGCACCGTCCTCAGTGTTAACGCGGCCAAAGGCCAGGTCGTTGTCGAAGGCGGCCGCACTGTCCAGAAAGCCGTCCGCCGTTCCGAAGCCGATCCGGATGGCGGGATCAAGACTGTCGACGCCCCCGTCCACATTTCCAACGTAAAGAAACTGGGCTAAGCCTTTCACGAGGCCGCCCGCGCTTAAGCGTAAACACAAACCACGCGCTGACCCGCTAAAACCAATGAGCACACCCGCACTACTGCAACACTACAAAGACAAGGTTGTCCCGAGCCTCACGAAGAAGCTCGGCTACACCAACCCGCATCAAGTCCCGCGGCTTGAGAAAATCGTCGTAACCTCTTGCATGGGCAAAGCCCCGGACCGCAAGGTGGCCGTCGATGACGCCGTGACCGAGATCTCCAAGATCACCGGACAGAAGCCTTCCATCACTTTCTCGAAAAAGGCTGTCGCCAACTTCAAGCTCCGCGAGAACGAGCCCCTCGGCGCCCGCGTGACACTCCGCGGCGCCCGGATGTGGGAGTTCCTCCACCGGTTCATCAACGTGACCGCACCGAACATCCGCGACTTCCGGGGCATATCCTCCAAGTCCTTCGACGGGCGCGGAAACTACGCCTGTGGCATTTCCGACCAGACGATCTTCCCGGAGATCGAACTCGACCAGGTGAAGCGCCAGATCGGATTCGACCTCATTTTCGTAACTTCCGCCCCCACCGACAACGAAGGCCGTGAGCTCCTCATCGAGCTGGGCATGCCTTTCCGCGATACCAAGAAAGCCGAGGATGCCGACAAGGCCGCCGCTGAACCCGCCATCGCATAACCCTTACCCAACCACCTAAAGGAAACCACCACCATGGCAGTTCTCACAGATCCGATCTCCGACTTCCTCACCCGCTTCAAGAACGCGGCACGTGCAGGCAACGAGACATTCACCGCCCCTTACTCCAAGATCAAGGCCGACATCGCCGAGATCCTCAAGCAGGAAGGCTACCTCTGGAAATACGAGGTCGTCACCGGCGAGCGCACCGAGCTGAAAGTCAGCCCGAAATTCGTCGATGGTCGCCCGGTTCTCACCGATCTCAAGCGTGTCTCGAAACCCGGTCGCCGCCAATACGTCGGCTCGCAGGAAATCCCGCGCGTCATGTCCGGCCTTGGCATCTCCATCCTTTCCACCCCGAAAGGCGTCATGTCCGGCACCTCCGCCAAGCGCCAGAAGCTCGGCGGCGAACTCCTCGCCAACATCTGGTAACCCCTAACTCGAACCATTCAACACCATGTCACGAGTCGGACTCAAACCAATCTCCCTGCCCGCAAAAGTCGCCATCAAGGTCGAGGGCAACACCGTCCAAGTCGAAGGCCCCAAGGGCAAGCTCGACTTCTCGGTTCCCGCCGGCATCTCGCTGAAATCCGAGGACGGAAACGTCATCGTCTCACGCGCCACCGAGCAACGCGAACACCGCGCCCTCCACGGCACTGTGCGCAGCATCGTCAATAACATGATCACCGGCGTCTCCACGGGCTTCGTCAAGGATCTTGAAATCCACGGGGTCGGTCTCCGCGCCGCCGTGAAGGGATCGGATCTCGACCTTTCCCTCGGCCGTTCGCACCCGCTCCTTCACCCCATCCCAACCGGCCTCACGGTCACTGTGAACGAAAACACCAAGATCAAGGTTGAGGGTATCGACAAGCAGCTCGTCGGCCAGTTCGCCGCCGAAGTCCGCGCATTCTACAAACCGGAGCCTTACAAGGGCAAGGGTGTCCGCTATGTCGGCGAGAAAGTCCGCCGCAAGGAAGGCAAGAGCGTCGGCAAGTAACCTGAAACATCACTATTTTCATGAGCACCATCCAACGCAAAACCATCCGCCAGCGGATCCACAGCCGCATCCGCCGCAAGGTGGCCGGCACTCCGGAGCGCCCGCGCCTCGCGGTCTATTTTTCGAACCAGCACGTTTACGCACAGCTGATCGACGATTCGGCAGGCCGCACGCTCGTCTCCGCCTCCACCATGGACAAGAGCTTCGAAGGCAACGCCTCCAACATCGCCTCCGCCCAGAAGGTCGGACAGCTTGTCGCGGAGCGCGCCCAGGCGGCCAACATCTCCGACGTGGTCTTCGACCGCGGAGGCCATCTTTATCATGGCAAGGTGAAAGCCCTTGCCGACGCAGCCCGCGAAGCCGGCCTTAAATTCTAATTCCCCATCACATGGCAACTACTTCAGAAAATGAACCCGCACCGGTCGCAGCGACTGCAGCGGAAACCCCAACTCCCCTAGTCTCTCCTGCTCCTGAAGCCCGCTCCGGCGGTTATCAGGGTGGTGGCGGCGGCGGCGGACAGGGCCGTGGAGGATTCGGCGGCGGCGGCGGCGGTGGCGGATTTGGTGGCGGCGGCGGATTCGGCGGCGGTGGCGGCGGTGGCGGCGGTGGCCGTGGTCGCGGCGGCCCGCGCCGTGAGGAGCGCCAGGCGCTCACCGATTCCGATGGCAACGAGCTTTCCGAAAAGGTCGTCTTCATCAACCGTTGCGCCAAGGTCGTCAAGGGCGGCCGTCGCTTCAGCTTCTCGGCCCTCGTGGTCTGCGGTGACAAACTCGGCAAGGTCGGTCTCGGCTTCGGCAAGGCGAACGAGGTGGCAGACGCCATCAAGAAAGCCAGCGAAGCGGCCCGCAAGGTTCTCAAGCCGATGAGCATTGTGGACGGAACGATCCCCCACGAAATCTACGCGGAATTCGGCGGCGGCAAGGTTCTCCTCAAGCCCGCATCCCCCGGAACGGGGATCATCGCCGGCGGCGGTGTCCGCGCGGTCTGCGAAGCGGTCGGCATCCGCGACATCCTCGCGAAATCCATGGGTTCCTCCAACCACGCCAACGTGGTTAAGGCCACCCTCAAAGCCCTCTCCTCCGTCCGCACCCGCGACCAGATCCTCGGATCCCGTGGCAAGAAGAAGAAAGAAAAGGCCATTTGAAATTTGATATTAAGGAAAATCCCTAATATCTAATCTCCCAATATCTAATCCCCATTAACACACCATGGAACTCCACAATCTCAAGCCGAATCCCGGCGCCAAGCACCGCACCAAACGCCTCGGTTCGGGCGAAAGCTCGGGTCTCGGTAAGACCTCCGGCAAAGGCAACAAGGGTCAGAAAGCCCGTTCCGGCAGCGGCACCCGCGTCGGTTTCGAAGGCGGCCAGATGCCCCTTCACCGCCGTCTGCCCAAGCGCGGCTTCAACAACTTCGACTTCCGCGATGTCTTCATCGTCGTAAACGTCGGCGACCTTGACGACCGTTTCGAATCCGGTGCTCTCATCAATGAGAAATCCCTCCGCGAGGCGGGTCTTGTCAACGGCCCGTGTGATAAGATCAAGCTCCTCGGCGATGGCGAGGTTGAGAAGGCTTTCACCGTCTGCTTCCACAAGGTCAGCAAGACCGCCCGGGAGAAGATCGAGAAGGCCGGCGGCAGCTTCACCGAACCCGCCCCGAAGACCCGCACACCCGTGACGACGGAAGGCGAGTGACAACGCGAACCGGTGCATGACCTGATTTCGGAAAGGAAGCCTAGCCGCTTCCTTTCCGCGTGATGAAAGCCCACCTCCGGTGTTTTCTTAGAGTTTAAAATTTAAAGTTTAAAGTTTCCATCCACCATGATCTCCGCCTTTGCGAATACCTGGAAAATCCCCGAACTGCGGGATCGCATCCTTTTCACCCTCGCCCTCATCGTCATCGTCCGCCTGGGCGTCCACATCACCCTTCCGGGCGTGGATGCGAGCGTGATCAAGGACTGGCTCGACGATGTGGCGAAACAGGATCCGACGACACCCGGCGGTGGGGTTACCGCCCTGCTCACGGTGTTTTCAGGCGGCGGACTCACCCAGGCGGGTGTATTCGCGCTGGGCATCATGCCCTACATCTCCGCATCGATCATGGTGCAACTGATGACGGCCATCGTGCCAAAGTTTTCGAGGCTCGCCCGTGAAGACGGCGGCCGCCAGAAGATCACCCAATACACGCGCTACATCACGATCGTGATCGCGCTAATACAGGGCTACTTTGTCGCACAATCCCTCACTAAGCCCGATACCTTGCCCTACATGCAGGGAGTCGAGAAATTCGGCAGACTCGTCCCTGACCCATCGGTCACTTGGCTTATGCTCACGGTGCTCACCATTGTGGCAGGAACCATCCTGTTGATGTGGATTGGTGACCAAATCACGGAAAAGGGCATCGGCAACGGCATTTCCATCATCATCACGGTGAACATCATCTCCGCCCTCCCCGGCGCGCTGATCCAGGCATGGGGTTATTTCACGGATGGCGATCCGTTCAAGGCGATCATGATGGTCGTGATGATCGCGCTTCTTCTCATCGTCATCGCTGGCACCATCGCGATCACGCAAGCCCAGCGCCGCATCGCCGTTCAATACGCCAAGCGGGTTGTCGGGCGCAAGCAGTTCGGCGGGCAGACGCAATACCTTCCCCTCAAGGTCAACTACGCCGGTGTAATGCCCATCATCTTCGCCACGGCGGTCCTGTCGCTGCCGCCGATGATGCTGACATGGTTTTTCCCTGAGCAGCCATGGGCCACCAAACTTTACGGAGAACTCGTGGGCGGCGGCATGTGGTATTTCATCCTGGGCGGTATCGGCATCTTCCTGTTCTCCTACTTCTGGGTGGCGATGATGTTCCAGCCCTCGCAGATTGCGGAAGACCTCAAGCGCAACGGTGGTTACATCCCCGGCCAACGCCCCGGCAAGCCCACCGCCGATTTCCTCGACTTCACGATGACCCGCCTCACTTTCGCAGGCGCCATATTTCTTGCGCTCCTGTTTTTCCTCCCTGCTCTCATCGGAAAAATCGTTGGCCTTCCGCAGAACTCGCTCGTCCTCCAGTTCTTCGGCGGCACCTCTCTTCTAATCATGGTCGGCGTGGTTCTTGACGTGATGCGTCAGGTCGAGACTCACCTCCTTCAGAAGCACTACGACGGATTCTTGCGGAAAGGCAAACTCAAGGGCCGCTACGACCGCCTCGGCAACCAGAGCAACGCCGCACCGCGCAACGCGATCGTCTATCTCTGGGTTGTCATCGCCGTCCTTGTTGTGCTGGGCATCACAGCCTGGATCTATAATCGCAGCAACGGCTGAGCCCTGTCGCGGTTGGCGCCCGCCCTGTCCCGATGCGAATCGTCCTACTCGGCCCGCCCGCTTCCGGAAAAGGAACCCAGGGGTGCAGGCTTTCCGCGAGCCTCGGCCTCGGATACCTCAGTACAGGCGCCTTGCTCCGCGAGAATATCGAAGAAAGAACGCCGCTCGGCCTCGCCGCCGCGCCGATTCTCGCACGCGGCGGTTATTTGCCGGATGACTTGATGTGCCCCATCCTCGCCGATTGGCTGGGGAAAAACGACTCCGGAAAAGGTTGGGTGCTCGACGGCTTCCCCCGCAGCATGCCTCAGGCAGTATTCCTCGACCGCTGGCTTTCGGAAAACGGTGTGGCCATCGGTGCCGCCGTCGCGCTCGAAGCGCCGTTCGATGAGTTGCTCCGCCGCATCCGCGATCGTGTCGAATGTCCCGGCTGCCGCTGGTCGGGTCAGCGAGGCGAGCTTTCCGAGGGTGCCCTATGCCCGAAATGCGGTGATCCCGCCGCGCCCCGCGATGATGACCGCGAGGAGAATTTTCGGAATCGCCACGCCGAATTCACCGCCCTCACCGTCCCCGTGATCGACTTCTACCGCACAACCGGCAGGCTCATCCCCGTCCCCGCGACAGGCAGCAAGGACGAGACAGCCGCCACCATCCTCTCTTCGTTGGGATTTAAAATTTAGAGCTTAAAGTTTTCCCGCCATGCGCACCCGTATCCCCATCAAGTCCCCGAAGGAAATCGAACGCATGCGCGAATCCGGTCGCGTCGCTTCGTCCATTCTTCAGCAGCTCGTCGCCGCCGTCGCGCCCGGGGTCACTACGAAGGAAATCGACAACCTCGCCGCTGACCTTATGGCGCAAAACGATTGCAAGAGTGCCTTCCTGAACTACCGCGGCTTTTCCGGCCAGATCTGCATCTCGCTGAACGAAGAGGTCGTCCACGGCATAGGCGGCCCGCGCCGCATCCAACCGGGCGATATTGTGAAAATCGACGTCGGCATCATCAAGGCCGGCTTCATCGGTGACAACGCCACCACCGTCGCCTGCGGGGAAATTCCTTTGGAAACCAAGCGCCTTCTTGCCGTCACCGAGCAATCCCTTTACGAAGCCATCTCCAAAGCCCGTCCCGGTCGCAAGCTCGCCGACCTTTGCGGAGCCGTCGCCGAATACGCCGAGCCCTTTGGCTTCAGCATCGTCCGCGAATTTGTCGGTCACGGTGTCGGCAGGAAACTCCACGAGGAGCCGCAGGTGCCGAACTTCCGCCCGCGCGGAAAATCCCCGACCCTTATGCCCGGCATGACCTTAGCCATCGAACCCATGGTCAATGCCGGAGTGCCCGAAGTCCGCATCCTCGACGACGGCTGGACTGTCATCACAGCCGACCGCAAGCCCTCCGCCCACTTCGAGCACACCGTCCTCATCACCCACGGCGACCCCGAGATCCTCACCGACCGCCCCCGCCTCGCCCTCCCCGAGCAGCTCGGCATCCCGCCGCTGAAGGCGTGACTCCACCAGTTTCGCCGCGCAACGATTTGCGGATAGACCGTTGCCAAAAGTCCGTGCGCCGAAATATGAATCGGGTGGAAGGTTGCGCCCAGGCGAGATCCCAATATGAATGAGCGCATGAGATTCGCAGTCCTCGGCTCCGGCTCCGGCGGTAATGCGACCGTCGTCGAGTGCGGTGGGGTGCGCCTGCTCATCGACGCTGGCCTGAGCGCAAAACAGCTCTGCATGCGCCTGATGCAGCTCGGTGTTGATCCCGCTTCACTGAACGGCATCCTGCTCACCCATGAGCACGGAGATCATGTCCGAGGACTGAAAAATTTCCTCAAAACCCGGCCTGTGCCCGTTTTTGCCACGCGGGACACCGCCCACGTTGTCCGCGAACAGGGCATCGCGGGTGCGATTTGGAAAACTTTCGAGGCCGGGCAGGCGTTTCCCATCGCACACCTCAATGTCGAAACCTTCGCGATCCAGCATGATGCGGTCGATCCCGTTGGCTTCGTGATCGGCAATGCCGCGAACCGCTTCGGGCTGGTTTCCGATGCGGGCTTCGTCACCCGCAGTATGACCGAGCGGCTGCGGAACCTCAGCGCCCTTTTCGTCGAGGCGAACTACGATGAGGAACTCCTCGAACTCGACACGAAGCGCCCTTGGTCGATCAAGCAGCGGATTTCCTCGAAACACGGACACCTCTCCAACGTCCAGGTCGCCGAGTTACTCCGCGAGATCGCCCACGCGGGACTCTCGCAGATTGTCTTCGGCCACCTCAGCTCAGATTGCAACTGTCCGAAAAAAGTCACCGAGCTGTTCGGTAAGTGCCTGCGCGAACTCGGCCACGCCCACACCGCCCTCCATTGCGCCACCCAATCCGAGCCGACACCTTGGTTCGAGGTCGCCGAGCCTTTCCGGCTGGCGTGAAGGAGGGGAAATTTTCCGACAATCCGCTTGAGACACGACCTCTTTGCCACCAACCTCCCGGCGTCCCGCCCCAGCGCCATGGAAACCATCGACACCACCTCCACCCACGCCGCTTACGATTCGAAGATCGAGGGCAACATCATTTTCACCCAGGTGGACGCCGCGATCAACTGGATGCGCAAGAACTCCCTGTGGCCTATGCCGATGGGGCTGGCCTGCTGCGCGATCGAACTGATGGCGACCGCCTCCTCGCGCTTCGATATCTCCCGCTTCGGCATGGAGGTGATGCGGTTTTCCCCCCGCCAATCCGATGTGATGATCGTCGCCGGCACGGTGACCTACAAGATGGCGCTCGCGGTGAAACGTGTCTGGGATCAGATGCCGGAGCCGAAATGGTGCATCGCCATGGGCGCGTGCGCGTCGTCCGGCGGGATGTACCGCTCGTACGCGGTGCTGCAGGGAATCGACCGCCTGATCCCGGTGGACGTTTATATTTCCGGCTGCCCTCCGCGCCCGGAAGCCCTCATCGAGGGGCTGATGAAGCTCCAGGAGAAAATCGAGAAGGAGCACTCCACGGAAGACCAGAAGCGCGTGTTCTTCGAGGAAAACGCGTAATCCGAATTCCCAAGCATTAAGCACGAAATCCAAAAGAAGATGTCCGCCGCCCTTGCCAACGATCTCCCCGCGCTGCGCGAAATACTAGCCGCAGGCATCCTTTCCGAAACCGAATTCCGGGGCGAGACGACGCTCTCGCTTTCCCTGGAAGCGCTGCCGGTAGCCCTCGCGTTTTGCAAGGAGAAGCTTGGTTACGAGTTGTTGCTCGACATCTCCTCGCTCGACCACTTCGGCGACGATCCGCGCTTCGAGGTCGTTTACGAACTCGCCTCGCTCGACGACACGCGCCACCTGCGGCTCAAGGCCAAGGTTTCGGAAGACGAATCGGTGCCGACTGCCATTCACCTCTGGAAAGCGGCGGACTGGCATGAACGCGAGGTCTGGGACATGATGGGCATCCCGTTTTCCGACCACCCGAACCTCAAGCGCATCCTGATGTGGGAGGGCTACCCGTTCTTCCCCCTGCGCAAGGATTTCCCGCTCGCGGGGCGCCCCACCGACATGCCGGATGTGGCCTTCACCGGCGTCGCGCCTCTGGAGGGCGGTCCCTTCGTCACCGCACCCGGCGGCGAAACCGTTGCCAAGCGCGAGCCGAGGGCGAGGCACCAGGAGTGAGAAACTTTAAACCCTAAAGTTTAAGCTCTAAAGAAGAGCGCTCCGCACCTGCTCTCTTATTAGGATTTAAGATTTAGAGTTTTTTCTCCTATGGTTCCTCCCGCCTCAACAGAAACGATCGCGGAAATGGGAGGCGCGGGCGGGAGGTTTTCGCGGGGGCTCCGGCAGTTGCGGGACGCGAGGGCGACCTGGCAGATCGTGCGGATTCTGATCCTCATCCAGGCCGTTCCGGTCATCTGGGATCGCGTTTTTCCCCCGGCACACAGCGCACCGGACAAGCTTTCGCAGGCTCAGATTCTCCTTGGGCTGACAAAGCCAAATTTCCTCTCCGGCGATTTCTGGCAGCCCTTCACCTACGCGTTGATCCATGTGAACTGGCAACATACGCTTCTGAACGCCGCGGCAATCGTCCTGCTCGGTTCCAAGATTGAACATATCTTGGGCAAGCTGACCTTCCGCTGCGTCGCCATCCTAGCCGCGCTTGCCGGAGGACTGCTATTTCTGCTGCTCACGCCGGGCAGCACGTTGAACCCCGAGACCCTCGTCGGCTCCTCCGCCATCTGCTTTGCTTTGTTGGTGCTGCTTACCACACTTTCTCCGGAATCGCGCTTCTTGCCCGTTTTCCTAAGCGGGAAATCCCTCGGAGCGGGCATCATTCTAGCGACCCTCTGTCTCGCCCTGCTCCATCCCGGCCTCAATACCGGCCCGCTCGCAAAGCTCGGTGAGCAGATGGCCGAGATCATCCCGGGTCTATTTCAGATCAACCATGCCTGCCACCTCGGCGGCTCGCTGGCGGGATTTTTCGCGGGACGGTTCCTGCTGCGCCCGCGCGTTACCATAAAATCCCTGCGCCGGGAGAGGGAGAAGCGGGAAGGCAACGTCACGATTCCGCCCTGAAACAAAAACGGGATGCCCCGAGCAGGGCATCCCGTATTCGGAAAGCGTCAGGCTAGGGCCTAATACTCGTAGTTCAGGTAGAAGTTGAACTGACCGCCCTTGTCGGCAACACTGTCAGGTGAGCTGATGGGAACCGCGTAATCGAGGGCGAGCGGGACCGGGCTGATCGGCAGCTTGAGCCGAATACCGAGGCCGATGTCGCTGTAAACATCGTCCGGGCCGATGTCCCAGGAGTCAGTATTCACGAAGCCCGTGTCATAAAACACGGCGGCGCGGACGGTTTCGATGATAGGAACGGTGTATTCCACGCTAAGGTAGCCGAGCGACTGGCCGCCGAGAACCTCGCCTGAGGCCGCATCGCGGGCACCGCCGATATCCCGGAACTCGAACCCGCGGAGAGTGCGCCCGCCGCCGAGAAACATGCGCTCGAAGATCGGCACGTTGCCGTCAATGGCGTCGACGAAGGCGATTTCACCGTTCAACGACAGGATCGAGTCCCACTTGAGGTTCCAGAATTTCGCGCCTTGTGCGGAGAGTGTGAGGGTGTCGACATCGCCGCCGAAAATCGCGCCGGCCATGGCAAGGGAGACATCGAGGCGCTCGCCTGAACGGGTCATGATCGTGCTGTCCCGGTTATCATAAAGGTAATTCAGCGTGACCGCGCTACGGATGAAATCGCCGTCTTCGGCGGTGAAGGCGGGGCTGGCTCCCGCTTCCACATCGATTCCAACCTCCTCAAGGCGATATTCCAGCTTCAGGGAGGATTTCTCGGACAGCGGCTTACGGATGTAGATTGATCCACCCACGTTGGATTGCTCATAGACATCGCTGAAATAGCTCGACTGGCGGTAAAAAAGCTCGCCGCCGAGCGCAAGACGCTGGTCGAGGAACCAGGGCTCGACAAGCGACACGCTGAACTCGCTGCGCTCGGAACCGGCGCGGAGGCTCATTCCGAAGCGCTGGCCGCCGCCGGTGAAATTCCACGGGTTCATGATGTCGAAATTGCTCTGCTCAAGGGTGAGGAAACCGACCACGTTGTCCACGGAGCTGAAGCCGACGCCGACACCGACCGATCCGGTGTTGCGTTCCTCGACGAGGATATCCACATCACGGTATCCCGATCCGCCGGGATTGCCGGTGGCCTGCACATCGCTGAAATACTGGAGGTTTTCCAAACGGGCTTTGGTGGTTTCAAGCTCCACGGTGTTAAACCAATCGCCGGGCTTGAGCGGAACCTCGCGGCGGATCACCTTGTCCTTGGTCTTGGTGTTACCCTGGATGTTCACGCGGCCGACCTTGATGCGGGAGCCTTCGCTGACCTGGTATTTCACGGTAACCCGGTTCGGGCCGGCGTCCTTGATGTCAGGGGAAACGAGCGCGTCAGCGTATCCCCGGGAGCCGTAGAAACTGCGGATCGTCTTGATGTCATCGCGCATTTTTGCCGAGGAGTAGGCATCACCACCGTTCAATGTCATGGAGGGGTAGAGTTCCTCGGGTTTGAAAACCGTCATACGGCCGAAGCTCACCCCGGCAACCGTGTATTTCTCGCCTTCGCTGATCGGGATGACGAGATCCACCCTGCCGTCGCCTACCGGATCGCGGCGAATGCCCGGGCTGCTGGCGCGGAGATAACCGTTGCTGCGGTAATAATCGAGAACGGCGTCCAGATCCTCATCAAGCTGGTAGGATTCGAAGCGGCCGGACTTCGTGAGCCAGGAGAACCAGCCCTTTTCCTTGGTTTCCATCTCTTTTTTCAGTTCGGGCGTGGTGAACACCGTGTTGCCCTCAAAGCGGATCTTGCGGACTTCGTTTTTGGTTCCCTCGTCGATCACGAAAATGAGGTCGGATAGGCCGGCCTGACCCGTGTCCTGGATGCGGTGGGTCACAATCACGTCTGGGTAGCCGTAGCCCTGGTAGTATTTTTCGATGTTGCGGCGGGCTTCCAGAATCTCCGAATCGCTCATCGAGCCGCCGGATTTCAGCTTGGTTTCCTTGGCGAGCTTCTGGTCGGAAAAAATGGTGGCACCGACGAAACCGACGCCGTTGATTGCGGGGCGTGTGAGGACATCCGCGATCACACGGACACCGGCGCTGACGGGCTCCGCAAAGAAGCGGACATCATCAATGAGGCCTGAATTGAAAAGGGTCTTGATGTCGTTGTCCAAGCGCTCCGCACGGTATTGCGTACCCGCTTTGGTGGACATCAGGTTGCGGATCCTTGCCTCGTCGACCGTTTTCGCTCCGCGGTAACGAACGGCGACCTCCGTGATGTTTTTCCCTTCGAAGTCTTGCGCATGGAGGTGCCCGGCGAAGGTCGCGGCGAAAACCATGGCGACAAGAGCCAGGCGGGACGCGAATGCTCCAAGGCGCGGAAGTGAGAACGTTGAGTGGGTCATAATGAATTCGGTGTCCTCCGATGAAGGACTCGGAGCTCCGCAGCGTCAAGGCAATAGCTTCTGTTGCCGATCCAGCGATCCGACAATTGTTGTCCGGCCCGCTAGCCGCCTTGCGACCACACGAACCCCGCGCGCTGATGATCGCGTGCAGGCCGATCATTGGAATGAAGTCTCGGAAATTGACTGCGCGAAGCGAAGGCTATGGGCGCGCCATCATCGTCCGAGAGGAGTAAGCTACCTCATCGCGCGGTAGGTGCGGATCATTTCCAGGAAAGGGGGGAGGTAGGTCTGCGCTTTCCCCTCGCCGATGCCGGGGATGGCCAGGGCCTCGGCGACGCCGGAGGGCATGTATCGGGTGAGGGATTCGAGCACCTTGTTGGAAAAAACCACGTAAGGCGGCACGCTGTCCTTTTTCGCGATACGGAAGCGCAGATCCTTGAGCATCGTGAAAAGTTGCGGGTCGAAATCCTTTTCCGCGAGTCCCTCGGGTTTCGCGATCTCATCGGGCCAGCGGAGTTCGAAGCTTGCCTTCCCGAGCATCACCGCCTCGCCGCGCGGCGAAAGGGTCATCAGCGGGTACTCGCCGGTCTGAGTGATGACCAGGCCCTCCTCGGCGAGCGAACGGAAGAGGCTGTTGAGGTAGCCGGTGGTTTTTCCCGCGAGGATGCCGTAGGTGGTGAGCTGGTCGAGGCGGACGCTCAGGATTTCCTGGGACTTGCTGCCGGAAAGCATCTGGATGATGCGGCCTTTTCCAAATTTTCCTTCCCAGCCGTCAGCCCCGCGCCGCGACATGCGGGCCACGCCAGCCAATGCTTTCCTCACCATCCGCTCCTCCTCCTCCGTCGGCTTGCGGAAATCCCCGGCGCTGCGCTCGCGGCAGACATCGCAGTTCCCGCAGGTCGTGGCGTCGGCCTCGCCGAAATATTCAAGGATCCACTTCTGCCGGCATGTCCGCGAGTAGCACATCTCGACCATCGCCTTGAGTTTCTCGCGGTCGCGGGCGTCCTTTTCCTCCATCGCCTTCTCATCAATGGCGAGATCGCGCGCCAAGGTGTCCGGCTTCAGCAGACGCGTGCCGCGCATCCGTTTCCCCTGCACATCGAACCTCTCGATGAAACGCCCCCGCGCCAACACGGTCAGCGCGCTGCCCACCGCCATGGAGTTTTTCACATCCGCGTGCTCCGCGATGTCCTCCAGCGTGCGGAAAACCTCGTGGTTCGCGTCCGCTTCGTTGAGCAGGTATTGGTAAACCTGGCGCACGGTCGTCGCTGAGGGATTCGCACCGTCGATGAAAAATTCCTGCGTCCGCGTGTCGGCGTAGTTGAACAGCAGCTCGCACACCGCCGCCTCACCATCCCGCCCCGCGCGGCCCGCCTCCTGATAGTAAGCCTCCACGCTGCCGGGGATCTCGTAATGGATCACGAAGCGCACGTCCCCACGGTCGATCCCCATCCCGAAGGCGTTCGTGGCCACCGCGACATCGACCTTTTTGGAAATGAAAATCTCCTGCGCCTTGACCCGCTCGGCGTCGCCCATTCCGCCGTGGTAGGCCACGCATTTCAGGCCCCAGCTCGCCAGCGTTTCGGAAACGAGATCGACCTTTTTCCGCGTCGCGCAGTAGATGATCCCGGTCTTGTGCGCGGCGATGATGGCCCGGATCCGCTCGTCCTTTTGCGCCGCCTTTTCCACGGGCGTGATCGAAAGGGAGAGGTTGGGTCGCGAAAACCCGCTGACGCGCTCGAACGGCTCGCGCAGGCCGAGGTTTTTCAGGATATCCTCACGAACTACGGGAGTCGCCGTAGCAGTCAGCGCCACGCACTGCGGGCGGCCGATTTTCTCCAACACCTTGCCCAGCCGCATGTAGTCCGGCCGGAAATCATGACCCCACTGGCTGAGGCAGTGCGCCTCGTCGATCGCGAACAGCGAGATCTCAACCCCCTCCAGCGCCCGCAAAAAACTCTCCGCACGGAAACGTTCCGGCGCGACATACACGAGCTTGAAATCCCCACGCTTCATTCCGTCGAGCCGCTCCTTCTGCTCCGGCCATGACAGCGTGGAATTGATCAGCGTCGCCGCGATCCCGCGCGCCTGCAGCGCATCCACTTGGTCTTTCATCAGCGCGATGAGCGGGGAAATCACCAAGGTCACGCCCGGGAAACACAGCGCCGGGATCTGGAAGCACAGGGATTTCCCCCCGCCCGTCGGCATCACCACCAGCCCGTCCCGGCCGGAAACGATCTCGGAAATCACCTCCTCCTGCCCGTCGAGGAAAGCGGAAAAGCCGAAGTGCTCCTTGAGCGCAGCGCCCGGGGTCTTCAGCAGTCCTCTTTTCGTCTTATATTCCGCGGCCACCTCGCGAAGCATGGAGGATATCCCGCCGCGAGGCAACCTCTTGACGAAACGACGACAAAAGCGGAATTTCTTACGGATCGTAAAACCGCAATCCCCACCCATGTATCACCAAAACCCATCCCGCCGCCGCTTCGTCCGCAATTTCGCCCTCGGCGCCGCCGGACTTTGGGTCCCCGGTGCCTTCGCGGAGGCGCTTACCCAAACCGCGAAACAGAGCGAAGGGCCGTTCTACCCCGTTGATCTCCCGCTCGATACAGACAACGACCTCATCGTCATCAATGATGGCCTCACACCATCCGTCGGGGAAATCACCCACCTCAGCGGGCGCATCCTCAGTCCCACCGGCACGCCGATCCGCAACGCTCTCGTCGAAATCTGGCAGGTGGATCACCACGGCGTTTATCTGCACAAAGGCAGCGCCGGGCGCGAGAAGCGCGATACTCATTTCCAGGGATTCGGGCGTTTCCTGACCGGCATCAGCGGCGAATACTATTTCCGCACCGTCAAGCCCGTCGCCTACCCCGGTCGCACCCCGCACATCCATTTCGCGGTGAAACTGAAAGGCCGCGAAAAATGGACGACCCAGCTCTACATCAAAGGCGAGCCGCAGAACGAGAAGGACGGACTGCTCTCGCGTGTGAAGGATGCCAAGCAGCGCGAATCCATCATCCATGAGTTCGCGCCCCTGCCCGATAGCAAAATCGGGGAGCTGGTTGTAAAATTCGACATCGTCATGGGCTTCACTCCCGGCGACAATTGACGCATTCCCCGATGAGAAACCTCCTCCGCCTCCTCCCCGCCCTGCTCGCATTTTTCCCCGGCCTTCTCCCGGCGCAGGAAAAACCCGCAACCGCGCAGCAGCACAAGGTCGTCATCATCCCCATCCGCGAGCAGATCGCACCGCCCGAACTCCACGTCCTCCGCCGCGGGCTGAAAATGGCCATCGAGCAGGGCGCGGATACCGTGATCCTCGACATGGAAACGCCCGGCGGTCGCCTCGATGTGACCTTCGACATGCTCAAGGCCATCGAGAAATTTCCCGGAAAAGTCATCACCTACGTGAACAGCGAGGCGATCTCGGCGGGGGCGCTCATTTCCGCCGGGACGGATGAAATCCATTTCTCGCCATCCGGCATCATCGGCGCGGCGGCTCCCGTTTCGGGCGGAGGCGAGGACATCGATGAGACGATGAAAGCGAAGATCGTCTCCTACCTGAAAGCCCGCGTCCGTTCCATTTCCGACGGCAAGGGACATCGCGGCGAAGTCCTCTCCGCGATGATCGACGAGGACTTCGTGCTCAAGATCGGGGAGGAAACGCTCAAGCCCGAGGGCGAGTTGCTCACCCTCACCGCCACCGAGGCGATGAAAGCCTATGGTGATCCCGCCCAGCCCCTGCTCGGCGCGGGCATTTCCCCGGACATCGATAGCCTGATGGACACCCTGCTGGGGAAAGGCAACTACACCGCCACCCGGCTTGAGGTGACGTGGTCGGAAAAGATCGCGCAGTTCATCACCGCCATCGCCCCGTTGCTCCTCGCAGCCGGCCTGGTGCTGCTTTTCATCGAGTTCAAAACACCCGGCTTCGGCGTATTCGGTATAGGCGGCGGCGTGCTGCTTGCCATCGTATTCTTCGGCCACCACGCGGCGGGCCTCTCGGGACACGAGGCCGCCTTGTTCTTCTTCCTCGGTTTCGCGCTGGTGATGATCGACCTGTTTTTCCTCCCCGGTTTCATGCTGCTCGCGATACCCGGTGCGCTGCTGATGCTCGGCTCCCTGCTCTGGGGCATGTCGGACATCTGGCCCGACCAACCCATCGAGTGGCAATCGGGCTTCCTTTTCAAACCGCTCATCAACCTCATCTCCGGCATCGGTGGCGCGATCCTGATTTTCTTCCTCCTGCTCCGCTACATGCCGCGCGGAGGACTATGGGGCCACATGGTGCTGGAGTCCGCCATCGGCGGCGAAACCACCCTCTCTTCCGCCGCCCGCCAGGAAGCATCGCTCATCGGAGCCACCGGCCGCACCGTCACCGCCCTCTTCCCCTCCGGTCAGATCGAGATCGGCGGCAAACGCTACGACGCCCGCCTCGCACTCGGCGCTGTCCCTCCCGGAACCGATGTGAAAGTCGTCTCTGTCGGCGAATTCGAGCTGACGGTGGAGGCGGTGTAATCGGTCTTCTTGAGGTTTAGAGTTTAAAGTTTAAAGTTTCCCCCAGTGACCCTGATCATCTTCATTTTCGCCATCGGCCTCTTCCTCCTCGCCGCGGAAGTCCTCGTGCCCGGCGGCATCCTCGGCATCGCGGGTGGGTTGACACTCTTCGCCGGGTGCGTGGTCTCCTTCATCCAGCTCGGCGCGTCAGGCGGCTTGGTCGCGGTGGTGATCGCAATGATCGCGGCGTTCCTCGTTTTCTTCATTCAGTTCAAGATCCTTCCGAAAACCCGCACCGGGAAACGCTTCTTCCTGAGTCGCGAGATCACCGGCTCATCCGCGGCGCTCGGTGATGACGCGCGGGATTTGATTGGCAAAACCGCCCTTTCCTCCACAGTCCTCTCGCCCAGCGGTTATGTGACCATCGATGGGAAACGATATGAAGCTGTTTCCCAGTCCGGTCAGATCGCCCCGGGCACCGAACTCAAAGTCGTTGACGCAAACCATTTCCAACTCACTGTAAAAATCGAAACTTAGTATATAATATCATGAATCTCACCACAATCGGCCTCATCGCCCTCGGCATCGCAGGACTCGTCGTTTTCGGCATCATCTTCTCCTTCTTCAGCGTCTGGCTGCGCGCGTGGCTTGCGGGCGCATATGTCGGCTTTTCTGACCTTATTGCCATGCGCCTTCGCCAAGTGCCCTACGGCCCCATTGTTGATAGCCGCATCACCGCGAAAAAGGCGGGCATCGAGATCGACATCAACGAAATCGAAGCCCACTACCTCGCCGGCGGCAACGTCCTCCCCACCATCCAGGCACTGATCGCCGCCCAGAAAGCGGGCATCGGCCTCGATTGGAACCGCGCCTGCGCGATCGACCTCGCTACCAAGGGCTCTGAGAAATCCGTCGTCGAGGCCGTCCGCACTTCGGTTGACCCGAAGGTCATCGACTGCCCGAATCCCGCCAGCGGCCGCACTACTATTGATGGCGTGGCCAAGGACGGCATCCAGGTGAAAGTCCGCGCCCGCGTCACCGTCCGCACCAACCTCGAACGCTTCGTCGGCGGCGCGAAGGAAGAAACCATCATCGCCCGCGTCGGGGAGGGCATCGTCACCACCATCGGCTCCGCAGAAAGCTACAAGATCGTCCTCGAAAGCCCTGACTCCATCTCCAAGACCGTCCTCGCCCGCGGCCTCGATGTCGGCACCGCCTTCGAGATCCTTTCCATCGATATCGCGGACGTCGATGTCGGCGAAAACGTCGGCGCCCAGCTTCAGGTCGCCCAGGCCGAGGCCAACAAGAACATGGCCCAGGCCGAGGCGGAAATCCGCCGAGCCGCCGCCGTCGCCTACGAGCAGGAGATGATCGCCCGCGTCGCGGAAATGAAAGCCAAGGTCGTCGAGGCCGAAGCCCAGGTCCCCCTCGCCCTCGCCGAAGCCTTCCGCTCCGGCAACCTCGGCGTCATGGACTACTACAAAATGGAAAACGTCAAAGCCGACACCACCATGCGCGACTCCATTTCCAAAGCTCCTTAACCCGCCCCAAAAGAACGCCTCATATCAGCCCAGGGCAATGCCCTGGGCTTTTTCGTGTGTTCTTCTCCCGAAATTGAAGTTTGAGCTTTGAAGTTTAAGGTTTCACCCTCTCCGCGTGAGCAACTGCAACAAACTGGGAATCGGCCTCGCGGGCTTTGGCACCGTTGGGTCCGGCGTATGGAACACCCTTGAGAAAAACGGCGAACTGATCTCCGAGCGCACCGGCAAGGGCGTTTCCCTAGGGATCACGAAAATCCTCGTCCGCGATCCCGGCAAAACCCGCGCCACCACATCCGCCGTCCCCACGGAAATCCTCACCACCGACTGGCGCGCACTCGTCAACGACCCCGCCGTCGATATCGTCGTCGAGCTGATCGGCGGCACCACTGACGCCTTCGAGATCGTCGCCGCCGCCCTCCTCGCGAAAAAACCCGTCGTCACCGGCAACAAGGCGCTCCTCGCCGAGCGCGGCATCGAGCTGTTCGCGATTTCACGGAAAATGGAGACCCCTATCTTCTTCGAAGCCGCCATCGCGGGCGGCATCCCCATCGTCAAGACCGTCCAGGATTCCTTCATCGGCAACCAGATCCATTCCTTCACCGGCATCATCAACGGCACCTCGAACTACATCCTCGAGCAGATGACCCTGCGCGGCATCGACTATGCGACCGCCCTCCAGGAAGCCCAGGAACTCGGCTACGCGGAGGCCGATCCCGCGCTCGACGTCAACGGCTGGGACGCCGCCCACAAGGCCATCCTCCTCGCCACCCTCGCCTACGGTTTCCCCATCGATCCGAAACACGTCCATGTCTCCGGCATCGAGCAAGTCCGCCCCACTGACATCCAGTTCGCGAAATCCCTCGGCTACGTGATCAAACTCCTCGCCGTCGTCCGCGAGCACGAAAGCGGCTCCATCGAGCTCCGCATCCAGCCCTCCTTCATTTCCCAAAAGCACATCCTCGCCTCCGTCAACGGGGTCTTCAATGCCGTCTCCGTCAACTCCGATGCCGCCGGCGAATCCCTCTTCTACGGCCGCGGCGCTGGCCAAGGCCCCACCGCCTCCTCCGTCGTCGCCGACCTCGTCGAGGCCGCCCGCGACCTCGCCCACACCGCCCGCCACCGCGGATTTTTACCCTACCGCGAAACCGGAAACCTCGTCCCCATCGAGGAAACCACCACCGCCTACTACGTTCGCTTCGATGTCACCGACCGACCCGGCGTCGTCGCGGAAATCGCCACCGTCCTCGCCAAACACCGCATCGGCATCTCCGGCACCCACTCCCCCATCGACCCCTCCAACCCCGACGCCGAGTTCGTCGACATGGTCTTCCTCCTCCACTCCTGCCCCTTCGGGAAACTCGCCGAAGCCCTAGCCGAAATCGAGTCCCTCGACTGCGTAAACTCCACCCCCGTCGTCTTCCGCATCGAAAACCTGGGGTGAGAAAGCATAAAATCCTAAGCACGAAATCCGAAACAATTTCCAAACCCCGCACGATCGTCTTCATTTAGGATTTCGTGCTTAAAATTTAGAATTTTAAATGTCCTACCTCGTCACCATCGGCCTCGAAGTCCACGCCCAGGTCAACACCGCCACCAAGATGTTCTGCGCCTGCCGCACCTCTTTCGGCGACGACCCGAACACGAACACCTGCCCCGTCTGCCTCGGTTACCCCGGCGCGCTGCCTGTTCTCAACAAACTCGCCATTGAGAAAACTCTCCTTACCGGCCTCGCCCTCGGCTGCGGTTCACCGGAATTTTCCCGCTGGGACCGGAAAAATTATTTCTATCCGGACATGCCGAAGAACTACCAGACCACCCAGATGGACTTCCCCCTCTGTCTCGGTGGCGGCGTGCCGCTCTTCGACGACTGCTATCCCACCGATGCAAGGAAAAGCATCAAGACCCCCAACAAGATCGTTCGCCTCAACCGCATCCACCTAGAGGAAGACGTCGCGAAATCCACCCACCTCGCCACCACCTCGCTCATCGATTTCAACCGCGCTGGAACTCCGCTCATGGAGATCGTCACCGAGCCGGATCTCGAATCCGCCGAGGAGGCTTTCGCCTACCTCCGCTCCCTCCAGCTTATCCTCCACGATTGCGACACCTCCGACGCCGACCTCGAAAAAGGCAACCTCCGCTGCGACGTGAACATATCCCTCCGCAAAAACGAATCCGATCCGCTCGGCGCGAAAGTGGAGCTGAAAAACCTCAACTCCTTCTCCGCCATCCGCCGCGCGATCCATTTCGAGATCGAGCGCCAGACCGAGGAACTCAACGCCGGCATCCCCCAGATCCAATCCACCCGCCGCTGGAACGACGAGCTCGGCGAGACCCAGCTCATGCGCACCAAGGAAGACGCCCATGACTACCGCTACTTCCCTTGCCCCGACCTCCTCCCCATCGCCACCGCGCCGCTGTTGGAAACGGTTAGAAAACTCGTCACTGAACCGCGCCTGGCAAAAATCGCCCGCTACGAAACCGACTTCGGCCTCACCCCCTACGACGCCGCCGTCCTCACCGCCGACAGCCACCTCGCGAGATACTTCGAAGCCACCGCCGACCCCTCCATCCCCGCCAAGAAAACCGCGAATTTCCTCATCAACAACCTCCTCGGCACCCTCAACGAGCAATCCATCACCATCGCCGATTGCCCCGTCACACCAGAGAAACTCCGCGACCTCCTCACCCTCGTGGAAAACGGCACCCTCGCCCCGAACCAAGCCAAGGAAGTCTTCACCGTCCTCTTCACCTCGCCCGACCGCGCCCCCAAAGACATCGCCGACGACCTTGGCTTCAAACCCACCTCCTCCGGCGACCTCGAAGCCCTAATCGACGCCGCCATCGCCGCCAATCCGAACGAAGTGGAGGCCATCAAGGCCGGCAATGAAAAACTCCTCAACTTCCTCACCGGCCAAGTCATGAAAGCCGCCCCCACCAAACCCAACCCGAAGACCGTCACCGACCTCCTGCGCGCGAAGCTCTTGTAACGTGGCGGCGGATTGCATCCGCCATGCCATTCAAATAAGTTCACCGCAAAGGCGCAAAGGCCGCAAAGGATCGCAGAGAATCATCATTCCCCCAAACACCCCGTCTGGAAAGGCAAAGCCCCCGACATCCGATACCCGGAGTTATGAGCCGTAATGAGCGCAGCTCTACAAAGCGCTCTCTGGCACTCCGATTCCACGGGGATTCCTGTTAGGAAAAATCATTCGTTGGGTTGGAGTGTTAGAAAGAGGGTTGAAAACCCGTGCTCCCAGCCCCCATCTTCCTTGGCGAACTTGGCGTCTTGGCGGTTCCCCCTTTACCACAATCCTTCGCGTCTTCGCGCCTTCGCGGTTCAGCTTTCTTCCATCACATCCGGTTTACGAGCCCACAGCCAACGCCGCTTTTAGGAAAGGAGCAGTCCGCGAAGTTTTTGACACTGCCACCTTCTCCGGCGTGCCCTGGGCGACGATTTCCCCGCCGTCCTCGCCCGCTTCGGGGCCGATGTCCAGGATCCAGTCGGCCTCGGCGGCGACGGCCATGTGGTGCTCGATGACGACGACGGTGTGGCCTTCATCGACGAGGCGGTGGAGGATGTCGATGAGGCGTTTCACGTCCTCGAGGTGGAGGCCGACGGTGGGTTCCTCGATCAGGTAGAGATTGGAGATTTGGAATTGGCGATTGGTCATTTGCGCTTTCGCGCCACGGCCTTTGATGAGTTCGGAGACGAGCTTGATGCGTTGGGCTTCGCCGCCGGAGAGGGTGGGGGAGGCTTGGCCGAGCTGGAGGTAGCCGAGGCCGGTGTCGGCCATGAGTTTCAGGGGATGGGCGATGCGAGGCTGGGACTCGAAGAAGGCGGCGGCTTCGTCGATGGTCATGGCGAGGACTTGGCCGATGTTTTTCTCGCGGAACGTGACCTCCAGCGTGGCGGGGTTATAGCGCTGGCCGTTGCACTCCTCGCAGTGAACCCAGGTGGAGGGAAGGAAATCCATTTCCAGCCTGATGCGGCCGTTACCTTTGCAATCGGGGCAGCGTCCGCCC
Organism: Verrucomicrobiaceae bacterium; assembly: GCA_027485615.1. Lineage (GTDB taxonomy): Bacteria > Verrucomicrobiota > Verrucomicrobiia > Verrucomicrobiales > Akkermansiaceae > Luteolibacter. Next base: position 40,917 of record JAIXQS010000032.1, on the reverse strand, counting down.
TCGGTGTTGAAGGAGAAGCGCGAGGCGTCGAAGCCGCGCATCCGCGCCTCCGGGATCTGGGCGAAGAGGGCGCGGATATGGTCGAAGACTTTCACATACGTCGCAGGGCAGGAGCGGGAGGTTTTGCCGATGGGGGATTGATCGACTTCGTAAACGGCTTTGACGGGTTTCTCGCCGGTGACTTTATTGAAGGGTTTCTGTTTGGCTTGTTTGTTGAAAACCGCCGCCACGCATTGGTGCATGAGCGTGGATTTCCCGGAGCCGGAAATGCCGGTTAGGACGGTGAGGCGGCCGAGCGGGATGGCGGCGTCGATGTGCTTGAGGTTGTTCGCGTGGCAGCCGGTGATCTTGAGGAAAGGGTGGGTCTTGCCGACACTGCGGCGGGAGCCGCGGGTGGGGTGGGAGATGGGATTTGTAAGCGCGCGATAAGTGGGGGAGTTTGCTAGTTTGGAGTTTTCAGTTTTCAGGGAAGAGGCTTCGCTCATATTCTTTCTCTTGCTGAAACCTGAACACTGAACACTAGCAACCTGCGGCGGCTTCCCTTCGTAAACGATCTCCCCGCCAAGACGCCCCGCCCCTGGGCCGAGATCGATCAAATGATCCGCCGCCGCAATCGTGTCCTCGTCGTGCTCCACGATGATGAGGGAGTTGCCTTGGTCGCGGAGGGCGATGAGGGTTTTGAGGAGGGCGGCGTTGTCGCGGGGGTGGAGGCCGATGGTGGGTTCGTCGAGGATGTAGAGGACGCCGCGCAGGTTCGAGCCGAGCTGGGCGGCGAGGCGGATGCGCTGGGATTCGCCGCCGGAGAGGGTGTTGCCGGAGCGGTTTAGGTGGAGGTAGCCGAGGCCGACTTCCTGGAGGAATGAGAGACGCTGGGCGATCTCCGGAAGGATGTCGCGGGCGATGAGTTTTTCGCGGTCGTTGGTGAATTTCAGTTTTTGGAAATGGATGAAGGCTTCGTTGATGGAGAGGGTGGAAATATTGGATATTGGATATTGGATATTTGATATTGGGGATAAGAGGCGCACGGCGGCGCCGACGGGGTTTAGGCGCGAGCCGTGGCAGGCGGGGCATTCGACGAGTTCGTCGCTGTCCATGCGGTCGATGGCGCGGTCGGCGTCCATCTCGGCTTCGAGGACGGAGTCGAAGCGGGAGGTATCGAGGTATTGGCGGCGTTTGGGGATTTTCCCGTGGCCACGGCATGTGCCGCACCAGCCGTGCGGGGAGTTGAAGGAGAAGAGGCGCGGGTCGAGTTCCTCGAAGGAGCGGTTGCAGGAAGGGCAACTGCAGCTCGTGGAGAGGAGGGTGAATTTTTTGTCGGCGGTGAAGAGCTTGATCAAGCCTTTGCCGATGTCCAACGCTCTGGCGATGGAGTTTGCTAGGTTCAAGTGTTCAGTGTGCAGGACAGAGGCTCCGCGCTTCTTCTTTTCTTCACTGAAAACTGAACCCTGAAAACTGGCAACCTCTACGTCTATGTCATGCTCGACGAAGCGTTCGAGGCGGGTGAAGTCTTCGGCTTGTTTGAACTGCTTATCTACTAGAAGCGTGGTAAATCCGTGTTTGATCGCCCACTGCGCGATCTCGGTGTGGTAGCCTTTTTTTCCCCGGATGAGGGGGGCGAGGATTTTCACGGAGCCTTTTTTCAGCTCGGCGCGGATGGTGTTCTCGATGGCGGAGAGGGATTGCTTTTCCACGGGAACCTGGCACTCCGGGCAATAGATCGTGCCGAGCTTCGAGTAGAGGAGGCGGATGAAATTCCACAGCTCGGTGACGGTGGCGACGGTCGATTTTCCGCCGCCCTGCGAGACGCGCTGCTCGATGGCCACGGTGGGAGGCAAGCCCTGGAGGCTGTCGATTTCGGGTTTCTCCAGCTGCTCCGCGAACTGGCGGGCGTAGGCGGACATGGAGTCGAGGAAACGGCGCTGGCCTTCGGCGAAAAGGATGTCGAACGCGAGGGTGGATTTCCCGGAACCGGACAGGCCGGAGATGACGACGAGTTGGTCGCGCGGGATATCGACGGAGATGTTCTTGAGGTTGTGGTGGCGGGCGCCGACTAAAGAAATTGAGGATTGGAAATTGGAAATTGGAGATTGGGGAGAAATCGAGCGATCGCTGCGCTTGGTAATTCCCAAGGCTTCGCGGATGTATTTGGCGGAGGGGGTTTGGGTTTTCGCGATGGTTTCCGGGGTGCCTTGGGCGACGAGTTGGCCGCCGTGCTGGCCGGCCTCGGGGCCGAGGTCTAGGATCCAGTCGGCGGATTTGATGACGTCGAGGTTATGCTCGATGACGAGGAGGGAGTGGCCGGAATCGACGAGTTTCTGGAAGACGGAGAGGAGGTTCTGGATGTCGGAGAAATGGAGGCCGGTGGTAGGCTCATCCAAGATGAGCAGTTTGCCAGTTTTGATTTTTGAGTTTTCAGGAAGAGAAGATGAGAGAAGCTGGCAGAGCTTGAGGCGCTGGGATTCGCCGCCGGAGAGCGTGTTGAGGGGCTGGCCGAGCTTGAGGTAGCCGAGGCCGACCTCGACGAGCGGTGCGAGGATTTGGATGATCTGCTGGTGGCGCTTGGCATGGGACGGCGGTGCTCCGTCGGTGTTTTCGTAGAATTCGATGGCTTCGGTAACGGTGAACTCGAGGATGCCGTGGATGGATTTGCCGCGGTAGAGGAATTCCAAGGTCGAGGGCTTGTAGCGGCGTCCTTCGCAATCCGGGCAGGTGACGTAGAGATCGGAAAGGAACTGCATCTCGACCTTTTCGTAGCCGTTCCCGGCGCAGCGGTCGCAGCGGCCTTCGCCGGAGTTGAAGGAGAAGAAGCCGGTCTTCAGGTCGCGGGCTTTCGCCTCCTCGGTGCAGGCGAAGAGCTGGCGGATGGGATCGAAGGCTCCGAGGAAAACGGCGGGGGTGGAGCGCGGAGTGCGGGCGACGGCGGTCTGATCGACCAGCTCGACGCCGCTGAGATACTGGGTTCCCAGTAGTTCCTTGATGGGCGCGGGATCGCCGTCGGTCTCGATGCCCATTTTTCGGGCGATGTTGAGATAAAGGATTTCGTGGGCGAAGGTGGATTTACCGGAGCCGGATACGCCGGTGAGGCAGACGAAAAGGCCGAGAGGGATCTCGGCGTCGAGCTTGCGGATGTTGTGGCGGGTTGCGCCTGTTACGGTGAGTTTCTGATTGTCGGGCTTGCGGCGGGTTTTCGGGATGGGGATGGATTTTTCGCCGGTGAGCCAGGGTGAGGTTCCTCTGGAGTTTGCTAGGTTGGAGGTTTCAGGTTTCAGGGAAGATGCCGGTTTCGCAGACTGGTTCTTCCTGCCAACTGAACACTGAACACCAGCAAACCCAGGCGGCGGCCCGTGAAAGATGATGTTGCCGCCATGCGCTCCCGCCGCCGGACCAATGTCGATGAGGTTGTCTGCGGCCTGCATGACGGTTTGCTCGTGCTCGACAACGACCAGGGTGTTTCCCTTGTCGCGGAGGCCGTGCATGACGCCGACGAGGCGGTCGATGTCGCGGGGGTGGAGGCCGACGGTGGGCTCGTCGAGGACGAAGAGAGTGCCGGTCAGGGAGGCGCCGAGGCAGGTGGTGAGGTTGACGCGCTCGACTTCGCCTCCGGAAAGGGTGCGGGTCTGGCGGTCGAGGGTGAGGTAGCCCAACCCCACTTGTTCGAGGTAGTGGAGGCGGGAAACGATTTCTGTTAGGACGAGTTTTAGGGTGGAGTCGGAAGAGATTGATGATTGATGATTGTTGATTTTGGATTGTTGATTTTGGAAGAAGGGGAGGAGGTCTCCGATGGACATCGCCCAGAGGTCTGGGAGGGATTTGCCTTCGATCTTGAAGCAGAGGGATTCGGGTTGGAGGCGTTTGCCGCGACAGGCGTCGCAGGTGGTGTAGGAGCGGTAGCGGGAGAGGAAGACGCGGACGTGCATCTTGTAGGCTTTCGTTTCCAGCCAATCGAAGAACCCCTTCACGCCATACCAGCCGCCGGATTGCCAGAGTTCCTCCAGGTCTTCGGGGGAGGTTGTCCTACGGTCTCCGTAGTAGATCCATTCGCGGGTGTCTTCGTCGAGGTCTTCCCATGGCTCGCTGATGTCGATGCCGCGCTCGCGGCAGTTGCGGATAAGGTCGCGCTGGCACTCCTCGCCGCGGTCGCCTTGGAAGGGCTTGATGGCTCCCTGTTTGATGGAGAGCGTGGTGTCGGGGACGGATTTTTCCAGATCGATGCCGATGACGCGTCCGAAGCCGCGGCATTTCGGGCAGGCTCCGACCGGGGAATTGAAGGAGAAAAGTGCGGGCGTGGGGGCGCGGAGGGTGAAGCCGGTTTTCGGGTTCGTCCAACTTGTCGTGAACGACTCCGAGATCGTGGATTTTGGATCGTGGATGGAGGCGTGGCCTTTTCCGAGGTGGAAGGCGGCTTCGAGGGCTTCGAGGAGGCGGGATTGGTTGGCGGGGGAGATTTTCAGGCGATCCTGGATGACCTGGATGACGCGGGGGATTTTGGCGGGCGGCGTGGCATCGGTGCGGATCGTTTCGCCGTTTATGAGGACGCGGAGGTAGCCTTGGGAGCTGAGGAAGGGGAAGAGTTCCCCGGGGTTCGCGTCGGCCGGGACGGGGATGGGGAACGTGACGAGGATGTCCGCGCCTTTCAGGTTTTCCGTGGTCCATTTGGCGGCGGATTCGGGCGAGTCCGGGCGGATTTCATCGCCGGTGTTCGGATCGTAGCCGATGGCGAGGCGGGCGAAGAGGAGCTTCAGGTAATCGTTGATCTCGGTGAGCGTTCCGACGGTGGAGCGGGTGGTGCGGACGTGGTTTTTCTGCTCGATGGCGATGGCCGGCGGGATGCCCTCGATGGAATCGACGAGCGGCTTGTCCATGCGGTCGAAGAACTGCCGGACGTATGGCGAGAAGGTCTCCACGTAGCGGCGCTGGCCCTCGGCATAGAGGGTGTGGAAAGCGAGCGAGGATTTCCCCGATCCGGAAGGGCCGGTGACGACGGTGAGTTTCCCGAGCGGGATGTCGAGGTCGAAGCCCTGGAGGTTATGCTGGCGGCAACCACGGAGGGCGATGACGGGGGGCTTTCTTTCTTTCTGCGTCTTTTTCGGCACGCGGCAGACTAGGCGGGAAACGCCCCGCCGCCAGCGGAAGTGCGGGATCGGGAAATTTTTCGGGAAAATCCGGTGATTGACAGGCGGGGGGCGGGGGCGTAATCAATCGCCTCCCGTTGCAGGACAACGGCGGAGTAGCCAAGTGGTAAGGCAATGGTTTGCAAAACCGTCATTCGTGGGTTCGATTCCCACCTCCGCCTCCATCAATTTCAGCCCTAAGACCTTGTAAATAAAGGGATTAGGGCTTTTTTCTTGGTCTAGCGACGCGGGCGGTAAACGCACGGAAATGCACACGATTGCGTTCAATACTGGCAACTAACTGGCAACTCGGGAATCCCTTGCGGCACAAAGGACGCGGCGATTCACCGTTTTTTGAGTGCGGGATGGAATGGGGAGAGGAAAGAAATGAAACGAATCGGGGATTTTTTCACATGAGTGGCGCACTGCTCAGGATATTTGAGTGCCTCTTCGTGGAAACCCTCATCCAATGCGTGGCAACGGGATGGCAACGGCAATCCGTGCACGCTGGACGAGGCGATGGCACCGGGGGGGCGGTCGGGCTTGGGTGCGGCATTCCATCTATTAAGCGGTTCTCACCTCCCGAAAAATCCCGGCAATGGCGGAACTCTATTTGTCGGCAATTAAATCGGCGGGGATGATTCCCATTGCGGGATGGGCTGCGCGATTCTACGGCAAATTCTCACATGGCTTATGGATGCTTGATAAATCCGCCTTATTTACTCGTAAATCACTAAAGATAAATGAGTTATGGATTTCAAGATGCGCGCAGAAACCCATTACTACCAGCCTAAAAAAGTGCGGAATACGACACAGTTTGACCAGATACGCGTTTATTTCTCCGCCTGCATTTTTTCAAACGCTGCCATGGGGAACTTATGGCGGTTCAGGACAAGCTCAACTCACGCCCGAGGATTTGCATTGACTCCAAAACCCCGGATGACATATTCAGAAGTCATCTCACGATTGCGCTGGCCGGTTGAATCCGCCCCGTCTTTAACGCATAACTTTCATTACATTTAACTTAGCATGAAAATCGTCATCATTATTTTGTTTTCGAGCTTACTAGTGGAATTATCAAATGCTCAAATAGGAGTCAGGAAGCCAGCAGGAGCGGTTAGAGCTGAAGGAACTACAGCAGAGAATGCTTATCCTGTCTTGGTTGAGACATTAGCGAGTCTTGATCGCGTAATGCCGACACTGACACCCAAAGAAAAAGAATGGGTAATTTCCGAGCAAACAGAAATTTTTGAGAATAACTATCCGATGAACAGGTATAACAAATTTAGAAATAGCTTAGAATATAATTTATTTCATATAAGAAAAGCCATGGATAGCATGCAAAGCCATCTAGATGATATAAAGAATGCGAGAATTAAAGGTAACCATGAAGAAGAAACATTCGCATGGGTGCAAATTTGCATGGCGCTCGAACAAAACAACATGGAACAATATCTGAGTACTTATGTCGCAAAATCACCGGTTCCTTTTGTTTTTGAGGAAAAATCACATGTATTTGTATGGAAGGACAAGACTGTTCATGTCGCATGGCATCTCTGGTCAGGTGCAATATGGGAGGGATTTTTGAAGGAAGATTTGAGACTTGCGTTAAAATTGGATGATAAATAATACAGCGTGTGTGGCATAAATTACGGTTTTACTAATCAACGCTTCTTTTCAAACGCTGCCTGCCATTCCGTGGCTAGACGCTGGCCTTCTGCTCGTTGCTCGGCGGTGAGGTTTGCTTCCGATACTGGCAAGTTTTCCCTAGCCGTCTGGGCGTTGTGAAGGCGGTGGATTTTAGATGGAGGCGAGGTATATCGAGCGGTTTCCATTAATCCTCTTTAGTTGCTCTGAGGATGGCTTGTACGGGGCGTTTGGCTTGGAGGCGGGCAAGTAGCCATCGAAGGGCTTGAGAGATGGCAAGGGCGGTTTCTGGAATCATGGGTGCGGGCTTTCGAGGTCGAGAGTTGTCACTTCGCGAATGGAGTTATTGAGAAGCGTTCGAGCCAGGTTCTCAAATGAGTGAGGGACAATCAGAGCGTCCGTGTCTGGCAAGCAGGCGATGTCGAGGGCTTGCGCTTCGTATGTCGCGGCTTCGATGATTTGTGCCGTGAAAAATTGAAGTTGCTTCGAGAGGCTGCGATGGTCGTTTTTCTTGAGGTCTTCGATAATGCCGACAAGCCGAGGGAAGGCGCTCTTGAGGCTCTGATATGGCGGCAAGTGTCGCGCCTTCGATGTCGCCATGTTGAGCGAAGCAAGCAGGGTGAGCTTGAACTTCTTTCTGTCTGCCGAACCTCCAAGGGCTTCGTAAATGTCCGAGGTTTCGAGTGTCGCCTTGTAACGGGCAAGCTCGGCTTCGAGGTCTTGAGTGTCGCGCCCTTGCTCTGCCATCCATGAGACGCGGACTCTGCCGACGCATAGCAGGGCGACAAGGTGCGCGGCCTTCATATCGACAAGGGCAACGGTCTTTCCTCCAAGGGTGAGGTGCGGCTTCAATTCCCGAGGGCAATACATGGCGAAGTGATGGGCGGTGCCGCTGCGGTCGAAGGTTACCTTGTGACGTGCGCGGTCATTTAATGGCTCCCAGAGTTTGCCAATGCCTTGTGCTTTTTCGCCTGCGACAAGCATCTGTGCGGCAAGGCGGTTGCCCTCGGGTGACAAGGCGAGCGTTTGAAGGTCTGCGAGTATCCTTGCCCGTGTGCGGTGCCTGCTGTTGAGGCGTGTTTCCTGCCGCTCTGTTGCTGTCGCCTGCTTCTCAGCCTGTTGCCGTGAAATTGCCGCTTCGATTGGCCGAGGTTTGCCGTGTGCGGGGCTTAGGCGATACTTGGCCGAGGCTTTGCTGTGCGGGGCGACAACGGCCTTCTGGACTATCTCAAGAATGCCGAGGTGAAAAAGCAGGGCTAGCGGTTGCTTGATGGTGCCAGGATTCTTTGCCCGCTTAAAGGTCGAGACGTATTGCCGAGATAGTTCGGATGAAATGGAAACGGTTCCGCCTTTGCGGGCAATAAAGTCGATTAGCAAAAGCAAGCCGCCAACTCGTTTTTCCGATTGCCATTCTTTTTGATTCTTCGAGGCGAGTAGGTTCCTCATTCCATCCTTCCCCACCACTCCAAGAAGCACCGCTGGTAGATAATATGAAGGGGCTTTTTCCTCTGCCATTGAAGGGGCTTTTTCCGTCTCCATTGAAGGGGCTTTTTTTGCAAACTTGCCATTGAAGGGGCTTTTCTTCGATGGCTTCATCCGTTCTCCCGGTTATGGGTTGCGATGAATTCCGCCAGCTCCGCTTCCATGTGGAAGCCGTGTGGGGAATGATAGGTGAGGGAACGCTCAGGGCGATCCTCCGGCGGCTGTATTGACTTGCTGAAAGCCGTGGGGGCGGTAGCCTCTGCTTGTCGGTAATCAATTCGACTTTCAGAGAAACGCTCCCCTTTCGCGAGGGGGGCGATTTTCATTTTTGGGAAGCTTCGACGAAGGATGAAATCGCGGCCTGAGTGAATCTTACGGCTTTGCCCAAGCGGACAACCTTAATGCTTCCAGTGGCAGTGAGATAGTCCACTGTTCTGAGAGAGACATTAAGAATCTCGGCGACGGCTTTGCGATCAAGTAGCGGGCTGATAGTAGGTGCAGGTCTGTTCGACATGAAGCTACATTGGGCGCGTTAACACAGCCCGCCAAATCACCTCCACTTATATAAGCGAAAGTTAGCGGACAGGCTTTTTTGAGTTTCCGCAAAGCCACGAAAAACCCCGCACCTTGAGCTTCTTCTTGAATGCTGAGGGTGTTTCGCCTGAGTTGCCTTTCGTCTTTCGATACATCGAAAAAATGGCGTCGAAGACAGGGGCTTTGGAGGGTTCCACCACGGCCTTGATGATACTTAAAAGGACAGCATCGTCTTTTGTCCGTTTGCTCCTTTCGTGCTCCGCCGCTGTTTTGACAGCGGATTTTCTCGGCTTCATAGCGTCAGCAAGATCACGGAAAAACGAAGCGTTCCCTGCCCTCAACTCTTCAAGTAAAACCAGTGCCTCGCCTTTGAAATTTTCGACATCGCTGATCTCTAGAGGTCTGTCCGGCATGTGCGTTAACGCAACTTCCATAAGCAAGCGGACACGTTGAGGCGGCACAGCTTGAGGCGGCATGACGACAGCACGACCATTGGCCGGAATCCACAACACGCCGCCACCCTCTCCGGTAAAGCGTATGCTGCCGTCATCGTGATGCTCCTCGATGATGCCGCTTGGAAGCTCTATCCGTTTCTCTAGCTTGGGCTTTTCTTTCGCTTGGCGGGTTTTCGCATTTGCCGGATTTTTCATGTGAGAATCATTCATGCACTCGCCTTTCCTTGTTGGATGTTTTCTACGTTAGCTGGGGATGTGGAGGGGAGAATTTTCCAGAGCCGGTCGGCATCCTTCTTTTTGATGAGCTTGCGGTAGTGGGCATGGATCATGCCCACGGATGTTCCGGCTTCCTTGGCCGTCGAGTCCACCGATCCGAAGGATTCGTAATGGCAGGAAATGAAGGTCGAGCGGAGGGAGTTTTTCGGCCATGTCCCCACATCCCATCCGGCGAGGGCGCGGGCATCCTGCAAGCGGCGGGTGTATTCATCGAAGTCCCGGAAGTCGGCGATTTTCCCCCGGCGTTTCGCCAGCGGGCGGAGCCATTCCAAGGCGTTCGGCGGGATGGTGACATGGCGGGCGTGTCCTTCCCGTTTCGCATCCTCGGCGGTGATCTCCACGGTGGAATCCTCCCAATCAATCTGCTTCCAATCGAGGCGGAACACCTCCCGGTTGCGGACTCCGCAAAACGTCATCAGGATGAACGCAGGGAGCGTTTCGGCGGGGCTTGCGGTGAGAAGCTGGGACACTTCCTCGGGGGTGAGGATCACGGCTTTCTTGCGGCGGGTCTTGGGGTTGGAAGTTGCGGCCACGGGGTTTGCCGGGATCACGCCAGCGCGGACGGCGTAGGCGAAGAGATTGCCCAACACGCGGCGGAAGTTCACCTTGGACTGTGGGGCGAGCGGGAGGGCATGGAGCCATGCGGAAAGGGCGTTGCGGTCGATGGCGGCAATCGGCGTTTCACCGTATTCCTTCTCAAAGCGGGCGATGCGGTTTTTCAGGTCGGCGCGGTGGACTTCCGAAACGCCCTCCCGCTCCTTCTCATCAAGAAAGCGTTTCACGATTACCGAAAGCGGGGTGGCATCGCGCTTGGCCTCGGCCTCCAGGTGGGTGATGTAGAACGCCACGGCATCCCCAAGGGACTTTCCGAAGGGCTGGAGGGCTTTGAACGCGGCGGCGGCATCGGCGAGCAGGTTCTCATTGGAAACGATCCCACGATCCTTCTTGGCGAGCGCATCGGCGCGGTCTTCCATGTCGGCAATGTGAATGTCGCGCTCCTTGGCTTCATCATGCCTGAAAAACTTCCTGCTTCGCTTCCCTCCAAGGTGCGTTTCCACGAGCCAGAGATAACCCTTCACCTTCCGCTGGGAATGTCCTTTCGGAAGCTCCCGGCATTTCACTGGTTCGCGGCTCTTGGGTGTCTTCTTCGCTGTCTTCGTTGCAGGTTGCATCATGGTGCGACGATACAGCTCGAAATGACTTCGATTCAAGCCAAAAATGGCAACTAACTGGCAACTTTTATTCTACGCCATAATTTATCTGGCAAATCATGGTTTGCAAAACCGTCATTCGTGGGTTCGATTCCCACCTCCGCCTCCACTGCGTTGCGGCTCCGGTAGGTATGCCATCATGCGCTGCGCGGTTTGTTAAGGTAAGCTTCGCTCACCGTGAGCGTTCCTACCTCCGCCTCCATTCTTCGCTAAAGCTGCGAAGGGCAGGCCATCCCAGGTGATTTCTGGGTGTCAGTCCGCAATTTCCTGGATCCAGATGTTCCTGAAGCGGACGGGGTTGCCGTGATCTTGTAGGGCGATGGGGCCTTTGTCGGGGTGCTTGGCGTATTCCGTGGCCGCGTGGGGGCCGGCCCATCCGGTTCCGCCGGAGAGTTCCACATCGTCATGGATGAGGACGCCGTTGTGGACGACGGTGAAACGAGCCTTGCGGGTGACCTTTCCGGCCTCGTCAAAAAGCGGGCGGGTGAAGGTGATGTCGTAGGTCTGCCACTCGCCGGGGGGGCGACTGGCGTTCACCAGGGGTTTCTTGCGGCCGTAGAGCGCGCCGCATTGACCGTCCGGGTAGGTGGTGTTTTCGTGGCTATCGAGAACCTGGACTTCATATTGCCCCATGAGGAAAACGCCGCTGTTGCCACGGCCCTGGCCGGAGCCCTCGGGTTTGGCAGGTGAGGCGAACTCGATATGGAGCCGGCAGGAGCCGAATTCCTGCTTGGTGCGGATGTATCCCGCTCCGCGCACGGATTCCATCGCGCCGTCCACGAGCTTCCATTTCGTCGGCTCGCCTTTCATGCTCGACCAGTTTTCCATGGTGGCTTTGCTGCCGTCGAAAAGGATGGTCGCGCCTTCGGGTGCTTTCGCGGCCTTGGCGTCGTAGGGCTTGGGAGATACGATTTCCGGCTGCGGCTGCTTCGCAGGATCCTCCTCGTGGACTTTGATGCCGTCGATGAACATGTATTCCGCCTGCTTGCCATTCTCCTCGCGGATCTCCTTGGTGATCACAGGTTCCTTGGCGAAGGCCGGAAGTGCGGCGGCAAGAGCGATTAAGGCGAAATGGATGCGTTTCATACCGGCTATTTGTGACCTGCGGAAACGCCCGGGGTCAAGGATGGGCTTAGGCCACAGGCCGGCACCCGTTCATTTTCCCCCGAAAAGGCCTTTGAGTCCGCCGAGCAGGCCGCCCAGCCCGCCGAGATCGGGGGTGTTGCCGGCCATCACGTCGTCCAGGGTCGAGTGGAATTGCTCCGGCAGCTTGGATTTCGCGAAATCGGCGACGGTTTCTATGGCCTTGTTGGCCATTTCCTCACTGAGTCCGATGGCGGTGAGGCGTGATGTGAGTTCGTTGATCATGTTCGTGTGGAAGAAGTACCGGGGACAGGACTCGAACCTGCACAAGCTAGCTCACTTGATCCTAAGTCAAGCGCGTCTACCAATTCCGCCACCCCGGCGATAAGTTTATGTTGGCGGCTTTTGCGGCGAGCGGCAAGCGCGGAGATAGTGTGAATTTTTGCACAGACAATTGCACCCATACGGGGCATTTTAGGGCTGTAAGGATGGCGAACAACCTCTCGAAAGAATGGAAGCGCTGGCTGGCCGAGAACGGCCCGCGGTTGCTGCTGTTTGCTCGTGGCTGGGGCAAGACGCGTGAGGACGCGGAGGATCTCATGCAGGAAGCGATCCTGAAAATGTGGCATTACCAGCAGGAGCAAAACCGGGGCGGCGGCCCGCCGGATCTGCCGCTGGTCTTTTCCACGATCCGCTTTGCCGGGCTCATGCTGCACCGCTCCGAGAAGCGGCGGAGGAAACGCGAGGAGGCCATCCTTTACTTCAACGATTTCCAAGACGTCTGGCTTGATCCCATGATGGAGGATGACGAGGACGGCCTGCGCCTGCGCGACGCCGTGCAGAACCTCAGCGACAAGCTCCGCGAGGTGGTGGTGATGAAAACATGGGGCGGCCTGACATTTGCCCAGATTGCCGAAGTGCTGGCCATTTCCCCGAACACGGCCGCCTCCCGCTACCGGTATGCGCTGGAACAACTGACACAGGATTTGAAGCAGATGAAGGAGGAACGCCATGCGTGAGAGCGATCACTGCAATGAGATGGAAAAGGCCCTGATGCGGCTTGTGCCCGCCGCGCTCAGCGAGTCCGCGCAGGCCGAAATGGAAGCCCGGCTCGATGAGTTGTCGGGCGATGCCGGGGTGATCCGCCATGGTTTTCCGCGATGGGCGAAATGGCTTGGCGGCATCGCGGCGGCGTCGGCCATTGGTGTGCTTGCGATTCCCTCCGACCATCGGGAAACCGCGCCGCTGGTCGGTATGGCGGAGGATGACGGGATGGTTGTGCTCACAGAGCTGGATCGCGTGGAGAATGTGCGAGACGAGGGGCTTTTCGTGGATGCCGGCGGATCGGCCGTTCGGAAAATGAGTGTCCGGGTGGTCGGGGAAAGCAGGATCCTCGATGAGGAAACCGGCATCGAGGTCACGCTCACCGAGCCACGTAAAGAGATGTATCTGCTGCCCATCAGCACCTTCTGAAATGCGCGCCTCCGTTCATCTCCTGTCGTTCGCATTGATTTGCGGCGCGGTCGGCTCCGCCCAGGAGACCGCGCCGGTCGCGGTTGCGAAAAAGCCTGTCGCCGAGGCATGGCTGGGACTCAGCGTTTCCAAACCCGATGATGTCACCACCACCCAGCTTCCCGCGCTGCCGCCGGGCATCGGTTTCGTAGTAAGGGAAATCGCGGCGGGCGGCCCTGCGGAGAAGGCGGGGATCAGCAGGCACGACCTGCTTTGGAAGATGGGGGAACAGATGCTCGTCAACGAAGGCCAGCTCGCGACCCTTCTGCGGCTCGCCGCGCCCGGAGACAAGGTGACGGTTTCCGTTTTCCGCGAAGGGGAATCGCTCGATCTCGAGGTCACGCTCGGTGAGGCCAAAAGTGGTGACGGCGAGGAGATCCGGCGCATGCTGGCGGATTCCGTGATCCGTCCCGATGATGGCGCGATGCGGATCATGGATCTTGAGGAAAAAAAAGCCGTGGTTACGGATTCCCGGGGCAGCGCGGAGGTGACCCGTCTCGGCCACGGTGATTCCGTCCGCATCGTGGATACGAAAGGCAAAGTGCTTTTCGAAGGGATTGCCGGCGACCGTCCCGAGCTTTCGACCATACCGGAAGGCTGGCGCAAGCAGGTTTGCGCCATGCGGCGCGGCCTCGACCACGCGCTCAGCGCCACCCCGGCGCCGATGCGGCAACCGAGGCCGAGGATCGTCATGCCACCGGCGGAGCGCCCTCCCGCTGCGGCGGTGGAGTGACGAACCTGATCCTCAAGGTGTTCCGCATCCGGCCATGTTCAGCGCACGGGCGAAATGTTTTTTCTCCACCGGAGTGATGGAGAGGCGGGTGCCTTTCTGGCAGACGAGCATTTCGGACAGGAGCTTGTCGGCCTTCAGGGTTTCCAGCGGGAGGAGTTCCTTGAATGTGGCTACGTGCTCGAAATCGACGAGATACCAGCGCGGTTTTTCCTCGGTGGCGGCGGGCTCGAAGTATTCGGATTTCTTGTCGAACTGGGTGGGGTCGGGGTAGGGCGCGGAGGCGACTTTGGCGATGCCTGCGATGCCGGGCGGCTTCGCGTTCGAGTGGTAGAAGAGGGCAAGATCGCCGACTTTCATGTCACGCCACATGTAGTTCCGCGCCTGGTAGTTGCGGACGCCGGACCAGGGTTCCTGATCGACCTTTTCGAGATCGTGGATGGAGAAGACGTCGGGTTCGGATTTGATGAGCCAAGGCATGGGAGGAGACGGAAGACTTGGAGATACAAGACACAAGAAAAGAGACCATTGGCAAGGCTCTGCGACCCTCTGTGCCCTCTGCGTCTCTGCGGTGAAAATTTTCTACGAAACCAGGGAGTGCTTGAGTGCGGGGAGCGGGAGGTGCTCGGGGCCGAGCTCGAGGCCGGTGGTGGCGCGGAGGTCGGTTTCGATGGCTTGGAGGACATCGAGCTCGGGGCGGAAGTCGGCGGCGTGGTAGGAGGAGCGGACGAGCGGGCCGGAGGCGACGTGGCGGAAGCCTTTTTCGAGGGCGATGGATTTGTATTCCGCGAAAAGATCCGGGTGGATGTATTCGACGACCGGGAGGTGTTTGGGTGTGGGGCGGAGGTATTGGCCGAGGGTGAGGACGGTGACATCGTGCTCTAACAGATCGTCCATGGCGGTGAGGATTTCCTCGCGGCGCTCGCCGAGGCCGAGCATGATCCCGGATTTCGTGGCGACGTGGCCGCTGACCATCTGTTTGGCCTTTCTCAGGACGATGAGCGAACGCTGGTATTTCGCACGGGAGCGGACGAGGGGGGTGAGGCGTTCCACCGTTTCGAGGTTGTGGTTGAAGATGTGCGGGCGGGCGTCCATGACCATTTGGAGAGCCCAGTCGCGGTCGTTGAAATCGGGGACGAGGACTTCGATGATGATCTCGGGATTCACTTCGCGGACGGCGCGGATCGTTTCGCGGAAATGCTCGGCGCCGCCATCGCGGAGGTCATCGCGGGCGACGGCGGTGATGACGACGTGGCGGAGATTCATGCGGCGCGTGGCCTCGGCGACGCGGGCGGGTTCGTCGGCTTCGAGGGCGTCGGGTTTCGCGGTTTTCACGGCGCAGAAACCGCAGGCGCGGGTGCATTTGTCGCCGGCGATCATGAAAGTGGCGGTGCCTTGTCCCCAGCATTCCCAACGGTTCGGGCACTGGGCTTCCTCGCAGACGGTGACGAGCTTGAGATCGGTAATCAGCGACTTCGTGGACCAGAAGGCCGGGTTGTTCGGCAGGCGCACCTTGATCCAGTCAGGTTTCCTCTCCCGGTGGAGGGTGGGATCCATGTTCATTTTCGGGCCGCAGGAAGACATTGCGACAAACCTTAAATTTTAAACTTCAAACTTCAAGGAAGACTTGGCTAGGCGGGATAGAGCAGGCCGCTGATGGCGATGTAGAGTGGGATGCCGAGGACGAGGTTGAAGGGGAAGGTGACGCCGAGGGAGGTGGTGACGTAGATGCCGGGATCGGCGTGCGGGAGGGAGGCGCGGCAGGCGGCGGGGGCGGCGATGTAGGAGGCGCTGGCCGCGAGCACGGCGAAGACGATGGCACCGCCCTGGCTGAGGCCGATGGACCAGGCGAGGAGCAAACCGAGCATGGCCTGCACGACGGGGGCGATGAGGGCGAAGGCGATGAGTGATTTCCGGATGCGCTTTGCCTCCCTGATTTTCGCGCCGGCGATGAGACCCATTTCCAGCAGGAAAAGCATCAGGACGCCGTAGAAGGGAGTCACGAGGAAGGGCTTGAGGAGCTCGCGGCCGTGGTCGCCGGCGGTGAGTCCGCAGACGATGCCGCAGATGAGGAGGATGAAGGTTTTGCCGGTGATGACCTCGCGGACGGTATGTTTCAGCGGGGTTTTCGCGCGGGTGCCGAAGCGTTTTGCAAGCAGCATGGCGACGAAGATGGCGGGGATTTCCATGGCGGCCATGATGGCGGGCATGAAGCTCTCATGGCTGATGTCTTCTTTGTCGAGGAACGCAAGACAGGCCATGAAGGTGACGGCGGAGACCGAGCCGTAATGGGCGGCGAGCGCGGCGGCATCCGAGACGCTCATGCCGAGGAATTTACGGGTGGAAAGGAATACCCCCACCGGGATCAGGCTGCCGATGAGGAGGGTCGCTCCGAGCGGCAAAGCGAGTTCGGAAAGGGGCGAGCCGACCATCGCGGAGCCGCCTTTGAAACCGATGGCGAGCAACAGGTAGATCGTGAGGCCTTGGTAGAGCTGCTCGGGAAATTTCAGGTCGCTACCCACCCATACGGCGATAAGGCCGGCGGCGAAGGCGATGACGGGCGGAGAGATGAGGTTGGTGAGGAGGAGGCTGAAGGATTCCATGGCGGGCTGGGTTTTAATGAGAAAATCAAATCGCGCAACATGAATCACGAAAAATATTTCGTATTAATGAGATGCTGCTGCTGTCGTGAAAAACAATTCGTGCTTTGAAGCGTTTGCCCCTAGCTTAAAGCCATGGCCGAGTCATCGAATTGGACATTTTTCACGAACCACGCGCACGTGATGGTTTGCTTGGCTAATAACAGCGACCAGCCGCTGCGCGAGGTAGCCCTGGAAGTGGGGATCACGGAGCGGGCGGTGCAGCGCATCATCGCGGATCTTGAGGAGGGCGGCTATCTGGTGCGCGAGCGGATCGGGAGGCAAAACAGCTACTCGCTGATGCTCGACAAGGCGCTGCGGCATCCCATCGAGGCGAACCACACGATCGGCGACGTGCTGCGGGTGCTGGCGGAGGAGTGATTGGTGGTTGATGAAACGATGCGGATCGCAAGAATCGCCCCTGTGAACGACGCGGCATTGGGATTGTTTGATTCGGGGGTGGGGGGCTTGACGGTGGTGCGGGCGGTGCAGGATCTTCTGCCGGGCGAGGACGTGATCTATCTCGGTGATACCGCGCGGCTGCCTTACGGATCGAAAAGCCCGGAGACGATCCGCCAGTTTGCGGCGGAGGATGTGGATTTCCTGTTAGGAAAAGGCGTGAAGGCGATCGTGGTGGCGTGCAATACGGCGACGGCGCACGCGCTGCCGGAGTTTTGGAAAAGCTGCCCGGTGCCGATCATAGGCGTGATCGAGCCGGGGGTGGAGGCGGCCTTGGCGAATGCGGATGCGGATCGGATCGGGATCATCGCGACGCGCGGGACGATCAGCTCCCACGCCTACCAGCATGAGCTCGCGACGCGGAAACGCGGGCTGATGATCCACGGCATCGCCACGCCGCTGCTGGTGCCGCTGATCGAGGAAAACTGGATTTCCGAAGATGTCACGAAGGAGATCCTGCGGAAATATCTGGAGCCGCTGATGGCGAAGGGCATCGATACCCTGATGCTGGCCTGCACGCATTATCCGCTATTGATCCCGCTGCTCACCGAGATTTTGCCGCCGGATGTGCGGCTGGTGGATTCCGCGACAACCTGTGCGGAGCACCTGAAGAGGATGTTGGAGGAGAAAGATCTGCTGAGCGGAAAATCGGGCGAGGGGAAGCTGGAGATTTATCTAACGGATTTATCCGAACAGTTCGAGGAGCTGGCGAAGCGTTTCCTGCGGCGTCCGACCGGCAAGGTGCGGCGGGCGGTGCTGAATCAGGATTTGTAGTCCGAAGCAGGATTGGGCCATTGGAATGAGGCATTTCAACGAGTCGCTCCGAGTATGAAACAAGAACTCTCTTATGTATGTCCGTCCTGCGGCCGGGAGGTTCGGGTGGGAGCGCCGTGCAAAGGTTGTGCGAAGAATATGAAACCCGCCCCGAAAAAGGCCAGACGTCCATCGGAACATGACAAGATGTATGATGGGCTGGATCTACCCGATGATGATTTTGATTACGATGAATTCGTTGCCAAGGAATTCGGCCACATTCCGCACAAGAAGCTCGGCATCAAATGGTATTGGTGGGTGCTGGGTGTCGTGATCCTGCCCCTGATGGCGGTTGCGTCAATCAAGGTGTGGGGCAGTTTGTGAACGTAGGGCTTCATTCCATTCCGGCCATTCCCAGCCAGACCCGGAAGTCATCTGGTGGCGGGGCGGTGAAGTGGAGTTTTTTTCCGGAAACGGGATGGTTGAAGGTCAGCTGCCAGGCGTGGAGGAGGAGGCGCGGGGTGGGGAGTTCGTGTTTTTTCCCGTAGATCGGATCGCCCAGGATGGGGGTGCCGATGTGGTGGAGGTGGACGCGGATCTGGTGGGTGCGGCCGGTGTGGAGGTGGCAGAGGACGAGGGCGGTTTTGGTGGCGTGATCGGTGACGAGGGTCTCGTAATCGGTGATGGCGGTTTTGCCTCCCGGGGGATTTACGACGGCCATTTTCTGGCGGTTTACAGGGTGACGGCCGATATGGGTGAAGATGGTGTCTTTTTCCTTAGCGGGGATGCCGTGGGTGACGGCGAGGTAGAGCTTTTCCATGGTGGATCGCTCGGAAAACTGGGTGGAGAGGGATTGGTGGGCGATGTCGGTTTTCGCGACGACGAGGCAGCCGGAGGTGTCCTTGTCGAGGCGGTGGACGATGCCGGGGCGCTCGACGCCGCCGATGCCGGAGAGCTGGCCTTTGCAATGGTGGAGGAGGGCGTTGACGAGGGTGCCGTCGGGGTTGCCGGGCGCGGGGTGGACGACAATGCCATGCTCCTTGTGGAGCACGAGGATGTGGTCGTCTTCGTAAAGGATATCGAGCGGGATGTCCTGCGGCGCGGCGATGTCGGGGACGGCCTCGGGAAGAGCGAGGGAGACGGAGTCGCCGGATTTCACGGAATCGCGGGGCTTCGCGGGCTTGCCGTTGAGGAGGATATGCTGTTCTCGGATCAGCGCCTGGATGCGGGATCGCGAGAGATCCGGGAGCTTGGCGGCGAGATAGGCGTCGAGCCGGTCGTGGTTGCCTTCCGCTGAAATTTCAGAACTCAAAATTCAATTGTCAGGAATGGGATGGCGGCGACCGAAGTTTGCCGTTACGCGGGCGAGGCGGTCTGAAGCAGAACCTCATTGATCATGTTGATATGATCCGCAGGGAGGGCGTCCGGCACCAGTGCGCCGAGTACGATCCGGCCATACGGCGTTTCGCAGGGGATCACCTCAAGGATGGCGGCGGGGCCGATCTTTACGTGGATGTTTCCCGATCCGCGCGAGGCGATGGCGAGGTTCCGCGCCATGAAGTGGAGGCGTCCGTGGCCGCTTTCGTCGAAAATCACTTTGCCTTCGCGGTCGAGGACGAAGATATCGGTAGCCTGGAAATTTTTCGCGAGCCAATCCCGGAAGATGTGGATGCGCTGAAGGAAGCGGGTGCGCGACGGGGCGGCGGGCGGTGGCTCGGGAGAGCGTTGGGAAACGGACGGTGCGGGCGGGGCTTGCGATATGGATATGGCGGGCTGGATAGCTTGTGGAAGGGGCGGAATGGCTGGAGTGTGGGTCGTTGGTAGCGGGGCGGAAACCGGAGCGGATGCGGTCGATTCAGGCGCAATTGAGGCCACGCCGCCTGATGTGAAGCCGATGAAAGACGAGTCAAATCCAGCATCTGCGGCGGAAAGGCAAGCCGGGGCGACGGGGCGCAGCAGTTGCTCGGCGAGGTGCCGGACTTCCGTAGGGTCAAGCCATGGGTTGATGGGATCCATCAGTGGGGCTGGTAAATGGCCGCAGCGCGGGATCTCGCCAGCTTTGCCTGCACTTCCGCGCGAAGTGAATCGAATACGGTCTCTGCGCCCTTGCCGTTTTCCAGCACTCCCACAGGCAGCCCTTTTGCGCTGGCACGGATGTAGATCTCATCGCGGAGAATGGAGGTTTGGAACAGCATTTCCGCCGGCAGGAGATGTCGTAGGGCGGATGCGGCCTCTGTGCTTTCGGCAAGGCCTTGTTGGAGCATGGTCAGGCAAACGCCGAGCACGTTGAGGCGCGGGTTGATGATGCGCAGGCGGTTGAGTCCTTCGAGCAGCTTCGGCATGGAGCGGATGCCGAGCGGCTCGGCCTGCTGCGGGACGATGATCGCGTCGGCTGTGGAAATGATATCGTTGGTGACGCCGAAAAGCCCTGCCGCAGTGTCTATCAGGCAGATGTCGTAGCGGCGGGCGGTAGCGTTGCGGATAAAGGCACGGACTCGCGCGAGATGTGAGCCGGAGGATCCGTTCCCTGCCTCATAATCGCTGGCCTGTCCGGCTGCCACGAGTGAGAAGGTTTCCAACCGGGTCGGGACGATAAGCCGCTCCATAGGGATGCCGGGGTCGGCAAGGAAATCATAAAACCCGGGAAGCAGGCGCGACTGACGGGTGAGGGAGAGTCCGACGGATCCCTGCGGGTCGGCATCCACCAGAAGCGTGTTCAATCCGGCACGCGCGAAGGCATGGGCGAGGTTGACGGAAAGTGTGGTTTTCCCCACACCTCCCTTTTGGCTTGAGATGGCGATGCTTATCACGCTGCGATTGGAAGGGTTCTTTCCGGAGATTACTGCCGAGAGGACACAGCGGAAGTCTTTTCTTCTTCCCTTGGCAAGTGCATGGAATTAATGGAAAGTGGCTAGGAGCCGTGCATCACCCATTGCAATTTCTTTTATCCAGAGCCGGTCTCGCCGTCGCGGTTTTTTCTTTGCTTATAGGTTGTGAAGGGAAGCGGATGGAAGAGGAGGCGCCCTACGGGGAGGTGAAAGGGGACATCCTGGCGATCCCCGCCGGAAATGCCTTGGGGGGCTTGCCAGGGCCGGTTTATGGATCACAGGCCGATTCCCCGATTCATTGGCAGCCCTGGACGAAAGCCAGCCTTCAAAAGGCGCATGACTCCCAGCGTCTCGCCCTGGCTGTGATCGCCATGCAGCAGCAGCCTTCGTACGTGGATATTCTTCGCGGGCTCTCGTCGGATGCCGCGATGGTTGAACTTATCAACTCATCCTACGTTCCCATCCTGATCGATGGCGATGCCATCAGGGAATTAGGGATCCTGGGCGGCGAGCTTTGTGCGGAAATCGGAAACGACCTGCAACTCCCACTGATGGTCTGGATGACTGCGGAGGGGAATCCGGTCGCGTGGATGCCGCTGCCATCGAAAGATAGTGGCTCTGCGTCCGAACTTTTTTCCCAGTCGCATACGATGGTGGCGCGCATGTGGGCGGACGATCCCGATTACATCAGGGCAAACAGCCGTCTTGACCGAGCGAACCGTCAGGAGAGGATGCTGGCGCGATTGAAGGATAACGAAACCAGCGAGGAACCCGCCGCCGATGCGCAGCATGCTCTGCGTCAGCTAACCTCCCTTTACGATCCGTTGTCCCGCACCTTCGATCAGGCCGGCGGGTTGTTTCCTGTCGGAGTGTTGGATGTTCTCGCGATGTCTTCCAGGATGGAAGGTTTGCCCGATGATCTGCGCGACAGATCGCTCAAGGTTCTTGATTCGCTGTTGGACGACATTCTGGTCAGCCCGATGTTCGACCCTCTGGACGGCGGTGTATTCAGCTCCAGGCGAGGCTCTTCATGGTCGTTTCCCCTCTACCATCGGGACTGCTCCAGCCAGGCGCGGGTGATAGTGAGCCTGCTCAACGCCTATGAGGCGACCGGTGACAAACGCTCCCTCGAAAGAGCGATGGGTGTTCTGGAGTTTGTGAAGGAGAATCACATGACGGAGGCAGGGCTTTTCACGTTGGGTTCGAATGTGGCAGGCGATGTCTCTAAATGGCTTTGGCTGTATGAGAATGTGAGGGATATCCTAAGTCCGGAGGAATTGCCGGTTTGGATGGCGGCATCGGGGATGAAAGAAGGCGGGAACCTACCTCCCGAACTCGATCCGCGGCGCGAATATTTCAGGGGCAACAGCATCGCTTTCGCGAAATCCCCTGACGAAGTGGCTAATCTGCTGCACACCGATCCCGCCCGTGTGAATGAGCTACTGGGAAGCGCGCAGGCAAAGCTTCTGGAAGCGCGGAACGGGCGGATGAAAGTGTCTTCCTCGGACAAGGAGCCGAACCCTGTCGCGACTTTCAGGATGATCTCCGCTTACGCGACGGCCTACCGGATCACCGGACAAATCTCATACCGTGATCTCGCCTCGGAAACACTCATGAAAGCGAAGGAACATTTCAAGGAGGGTCCGCGTTTGAGGGCCTACGCGGGGGATGGTCCGGAAAGCCTCCTGGCCGCGCGAGCCTTCGTTTACGGCGCCGCAATACAGGCCGCGCTCGATGTCGAGGCGGTGACCCTGAGAGGGGACTGGCTGCTATGGGCCGGCGACCTTTCCAGCACCGTATCCGAGGAGTTTTCATCGGAAGCGTATGTCAAGGAATGCCCGCTCGCGGCTGATTTGACAGGGTTGCCGATCACGGATCAGGACATGCTTTTTGATGAATCGACCCTAGGGCTTCTTGCCATGTCAGAGTCCCGTCTGGACGCGCTGGGCATACCCCTTGTGCCTGCCCTCAGAAAAAAGCTGACCTCTTTCCCCATTCGCGCCGTCCAAAGTCCCGTTCTTCATAGCGATCTGATCCAGGCCGCACTGATGCAAGGTTTCTCCGTCACTTACGTTTTCGGCAAAGACACGCCCGAGTCACTGAAAGAAGCGCTGGCGAGGAGCCCCCTGAAAGGCGTGAACCGCCGCCTAGTAAGGCCATCGGATCCGCCGCATCTGATCCCGAAACCCGGCGAGGCGGTTCGTCTCGCTCCAGATGGTGCGGCAAGCCCGGTTAGATCCGCTTCGGATGTCCATGTTCCACCCTTGCCATAAAACGAAATGACATTCATCTTCCGCGTTACCCCAGAAACCCAACCCATTTGAAATGAGATTCCGTAACGTATCGCTTGCCGCAGCCTGTTGTTTGCTGCCGTTGTTTCCCGTCAGTGCCGATGTCCTGACCATGAAAAACGGCGAAAAGCTGGAAGGAACCATTTTGCGCGAGGAAGGCGATCATTATGTGGTCGAAGTGCAGGTTACCGAAAGGATTCGCGATGAGAAACTCGTTCCCCGCGCCGAGGTTAAGAAGATCGAGAAGCTGCCTGAATATGAAAAGGCTTTCGCTGCGATCGCGGATCTGAGTCCCGCGCCGGAGCTCCTTTCCAAAGAGGGCTACGAGGAGCGGATCGAAAAGCTGAAGGAATTCATCGAGGCTTTCCCCAAAAGCCCGAAAAACTCGGATGTCGAGGAGATGATCAAGTCCCTGGAAGAGGAAATGGCGCTCATCGAGGGTGGCGCGATCAAGTTCGGTGAGGAAATCATTTCCGCCGACAGTTATGAGGCGAACGCTTACGAATATGACGCCCTCATCGCGGAGAAGAGGATCCGGGACGCGGTGGGCAGGAGGGATTTTCTTGGCGCGCTGAGGGGATTCGATTCCTACGAGACGCGTTTGGGAACTCCGGAAGGGCATGCCGGCCTCTCGTCTTTGATGGTTCAGGTATTGGGAGCCTACAGCACAAGCATCGCCGAGAGCTTGGCAGGCCTCGAAAGCCGCCTGGCGGCGAGGGTATCAGGCCTCGCCCGCATGTCGCCCGATGACAGGGCGAAATCCCAGCGCGCCCTGGACGCCGAGCTGTCGCAGCTCGCGGAACGCTTCCTGCAGGAAAAGTCCGAACGCATGAAATGGATCACTCCACATGCCTATCATAAGGAATCCCTCGAGGAGGCACACCGGCAGGCGGCCGCTGAGATGACAAGGCTTGATCAGCGCGAGCCGGGGCCCGAAGTCCCGCTTGCCGAGCTTTACCGCACGGCTTGGGAAAAGCTCCAGGCCGTGTCCGACGAAGACAAGAAGCTTGTGCTTGAGGATGCGAATGCGAAGAATCTGCCGGAAGCATACCTCGCGAAATTGCGCGGTCGCGCAGGTCTTCCACAAGAGTGAGCAAACGGTTATGACAGGCAGGAACGCACAGAAAAGCCGCAGGACGGCGGAGACGGAGATCGATCTGGAGATCAACCTAGACGGCTCGGGCATTTCGGAAATCGATACCGGCATCCCGTTTTTCGATCACATGCTCACCCTGTTTTCAAAGCACGGCCTCTTCGACCTGAAAGTGCGAGTGCAGGGCGATATCGAGGTCGATTTCCACCACACCATTGAGGACACCGGCATCGTGATCGGTGAGTGCATGCGCGAGGCGCTGGGCACGAAAGAGGGCATCAGCCGCTACGGCAGCGCCTATTTGCCGATGGACGAGACGCTCGCCCGCGTCGTCGTGGATCTAAGCAACCGCCCGCACCTTGAGTTCCGCGCGCCGGCAGGTACGCCCTCCGCACCGAACATGCCTTTTACCCTCGTGGAGGAATTCTGCCGCGCCGTCGCTTCCAATCTCCGCGCGAACATCCATGTCGAGCTGCTTTACGGCCGCGACGGACACCACATCGCAGAGGCGATCTTCAAGGGCCTAGCCCGCGCCCTGCGCGAGGCCTGTGAGAAGGATGCCCGCGTGAAAGGCATACCCAGCACCAAGGAAGCGCTGTGAAAGTCGGTCTCGTCGATTACGGCGGCGGCAACCTCCGCAGCGTCCACAACGCCGTCCGCGCGCTCGGCCACGAGCCAGTGGTCATCTCCGATCCCGGTGGCCTCGCTGGTGCCACCCACCTCATCCTGCCCGGACAGGGCGAGTTCGCCGATGTCATGGCCCGTCTCGCCGAACGCGACCTCGTCGATCCGCTACGCGAGTGGATCACCGCCGGACGTCCCTACTTCGGTATCTGCGTCGGCTACCAGATCCTTTTCGGAGGCAGTGACGAGGCTCCCGGCGTCCCGGGGCTCGGCATCGTGAAAGGCCGCTGTGTCCGTTTCGCGGAAATGCCCGGTCGCAAGATCCCGCAAATGGGCTGGAACGGCGCGAAGCCCGCGAACCCGGACTCCCCTTTTTGGAAGGGCCTCGGCGCCGAGCCGTATTTCTACTTCGTCCACTCCTACTACCCCGTACCGGAGGACGTATCCTGGGCCGTCTCCGAAACCGACTACGCTGGCGAAAAATTCGCAGCTACCGTGGAAAAAGGCCAGGTGCTCGGCTGCCAGTTCCACCCGGAGAAAAGCCAGGACGCCGGTCTGGCCCTCATCGCGAATTTCCTAGGGTGCTGAGAGGAGGGATGCCGACCACGGATGAAGAAAACGGTTATTTAGACGTTACTAAAAATGCCATGATGTTCCGGTTCTGCCATTGGCAAAATCAGATTCCATAGACTCCAGCGTTCCTGAGGGTGGAGTCCTTGACAGGCGGCGGGTCGCATAGTCTGTTCACCATGCCTTCCCAAGCCTGCTGGCCTGAGAGGATTCGCACCTCGATTCGCAGGAAAAAGACCGGGACGTTGATCTCTGAGGGCCTAGGGAATCGAACGGCGTCCTTTTCCGTCGTGACGATGATATCCATGTCGCGCTCGACGCAGCGCTGCATGAATTGATCGACGTCGCGGCGGCTGAACCGGTGGTGATCGGAGAAGCGGCGCTTGATTTCGACCTTGGCGCCAAGCTCAGTGAGGGATCGCTCGAAGCTTTCCGGCACGGCGATGGCGCTGATCGCACCAATCCATTTCCCCTCCAGGAAAGATAGCGGTTTTCTCTCGAGGGTATAAAGATCTTCGAGATAAACCGGATTGTGCGCGCACTCGATGATCTCCGCCACAGCATTGTATTTCCTGATGCGGGCAATGAGTTCGGCATTCGGGACGCCGTCGCACTTGGTGATGAGGATGTAAGATGCCCGCCGCAGGTTACAGGGCGGCTCGCGCAGCGTGCCGCGCGGCAGCAGAGCCCCCGTGCCGAAGGGGGAGCGGGAATCGATCAGCGTGATATCGAGCGAATGGGCCAGGTCGAGGTATTGCATGCCGTCATCGAGCAGCAGGGTCTCCGCCCCTAGCTCGCCGACGGCGAAGCGCCCGCCCTTTACGCGATCCTTGTCAACGATCACGGCCACGCCGTCGAGATTCCGAGCCAGCATGAACGGTTCGTCGCCCGCAAATTTCGAATCGAGCAGTATGGCGGTGCCGGTGGAGACCACGCGCGGCATCCGCTCGACCGGGACAGGCTTCCCATCCGCGCCCGTCCAGTTCTGCGCGCGGTCTAGCTTCCTGCTCTTGTAGCCTCGGGAAAGGATCACGACCTTGCGCCCGCGGTCGCGCAGGGATTTGGCAAGCAGCTCGACGACGGGTGTTTTCCCCGTGCCTCCAACGGTCAGGTTTCCGATGGCGACCACCTGTGTCCCAAGGTATTCCTGCGGCTTCCAACCTTTCCGGTAAAGCATGATCCTGCACTGCACGAGCGCCCGAAAAACCCACGAAAGCCAAAACATGAGGAAACGCGTCATCGCAGCGCGGAATCCGCGGGCGCGACCGAAAATCACATCCGCCCCCCATTGCTCCATTTCGTCGATAAGCTCCTTCATGAATGCCGCTTAGGGGAGTTTCGCGTTTCCACGCCCGCCGACAAGCCCAGGGTTCACCAGAATAGGAAGCCTCTTTTCGTCTTGCGCTTGTGGCGTCCGTCCCCGACCGACAGCACTTCGATCCGCGTGCGGGTGAGTCCATCGCCATGAAACCCGAGGATTTCAGCGGCGCGCGGTGTCACATCGAGGTGGCGGTTGGGGATGAAAGGTCCGCGGTCGTTGATCCGGACATTCAAGGTTTTTCCATTTTCCAAATTGGTGACCTTCACTAAGCATGGGAGGGGGAGAGTCTTGTGTGCACCGGTCAGGTGCCATGGCTGGACTTTCTCTCCGAGCGACGTGTTGCCGCGTTTCAGGCCAAAAAATGAGGATTCATCATACCAGGAGCAGATACCCGTTTCGCTGTGTCCCAACGCCTCCTCGACACCCATCGGCTGGTACGAATGCCCCCGGACGGAGTAGGATCGCGTCATGTATCCGGAATAGCCTTCCGGTCTGGATGAGCAAGAAACACATAACCAAATGAGAGCCAGCAGAGGCAGGCGATTCGCGCTGATCGGGATACCCATTGTATTTGCGGACTTATTTCTCCCGCTCCCGTATCACCTGAAGAGTCGAGGCCACTTTTTCCTTCATCTCCTTGCCCGCCTTGAATTTCACCACGGCACGTGCCGGGATTGGAACGTTTTTTGATGGATCCTTTGGGTTGCGGCCTACCTTCTCCTTCATTTCCTTGACTTCGAAAGCTCCAAAGTTCCTCAATACCACGCTCTCCCCCTGTGCGAGCGAACCTGTAATTTCATCTATCAGCGACTGTACGACGAGTTGGACATCCTGTTGTCGGATTTCGGCTCCCCTCAGGCCGAGTTTATCGGTAATCCTGAGAACTAGTTCGCGCTTCGTGATGTTTGGCATGGTGGGATTTTCAGGTGTCTTCTTGAGAGATGCACATTTCAAGCACTTACTGTGCAAATTGTCGCGATAAATACCGGTTAAATTACTCGTGCCCGAAACTTATCTTTCCGACCAAGGACCGACCTTGCATGACGAAAAATTGACTTTCAGGGTGTTGACAACTAGAATACAGGTACGATGGGAAGAGAATCAATATCGTTCTCGTGCCCGGCGTGCGATGAACGCCTGGCGGTGCCCAGAAACCTCTCGGGGGTAATCGGACCGTGCCCGCGCTGTCATGCGTTCATCCAAGCCCCTCAGCTGGTCAATCCGCCACAACCTGCCGCTTCCCATGCGAAGCCATATCCGCGGCAGCCCCACACCCCGTGGGGGCGGCCCGACCGTTTGCAGCAGGCAATTCTTCCCGCGGAGCCCAGGCAGATGAGGAGCCGTTCCGAGGTTCCGGAAACGCCGACACGCGGCCGTGCCAATAACCCAAGCGGGCACAAGCCCGTCCTGGGCACTTTTGTTCCGCCCCCGCAGAGGCGGAACAAGAGCCGCATCATGCGTTACGCCATCCCTGTGACTTTCCTCTGCCTCGCGCTGGCAGTGATCTACGGGGTCAAATCATTCCTCCTAAAGGATATGCACAAGAGGTCGTCCGTCCAAACAGCGGAGGCCTCGCAGGGTGGGAAGGAAAGGAAAGTTGAGCCGATCTTGCCGCCGGAAGACGACGCTTTCGAGTCGTTGACGAATCGCGGCGTGGAGGAGGTCGCTGTGAGCGAACCGCAGCCCGTTGATGTGGGTATTCACGCGCTTGAGATACTCGAGAAATTCCTGGCGATGAAGACATTGGAGGAGAGGATGACCCTTATCGAGACGAAACGTGCAGGGTCGGATCTGGCGAATTCCATCCTGAACGGGCCGCTTCCGGATAACCTGAATATCAGCATGGATGTCCGCGAGGTGAACACGATGGAACAAGTTGTTGATCTCTATTATCAGGTCGATTTCTCGGAGGGCGATAATGAGGTAAACCCCCAAACGATGCTCGTCAGGATACGTGCATCCGGCGAACCGAAAGTGGTTGTCGATCCATTCCTCGATCTCTACGGCGGGAATTTCGCCCGCTATGCGGAGAAGCCGACCGAAGAGGCAGGCACGTTTCAGGTGATCATTTCTGCGGGAGCTTTTTGCTATGACGATGTCCCATCGCCGGGAAAAAAATACACGCTCAATATCCTATCCCGTGAGGACACCGAGGAAATCGCCAAAGCGTATTTCGGAAAACAGTCCGAAATCGGTAATATGCTGGAGGACGAGACCTCGGGGCTGCTCTACGCAAAAGCCCAGCCGTGCACGCTTTTCGTGCGCTGGAACGTAAAGGAGGACCCCGAGAAGCCTTTCCTTGAGGCACTTGCCATCAAGACGCTGGACTGGAACCCTTGATGGCTTCCCAACCGCCATGGAGCACCTTCACCGGCGGGCCGAGATCCATCCTGCGTATCCTGCCCGCAACCTCGCGGCTGGTTCCACATTTCTCGCTGCCGCAATAAATCACTACCAACTCCGCAGCGGCGATGTGCTGCAAGGCCTCACTTTCGAAGAGGTTGGCGTCTTCCTTAGGATCCATGTTCCAGAGGATCGAGCCTTTGAGTCCGTTTGCCTGCCATTCGCTGCGGGAACGGGCATCCACCCAAAGCACCTTGCCCTTCACGTCAGCGAGGCAGATCTCATCGTCGCGGAGCTTGGCCGGATCGCAGACCAAGGCGGGCTTTTCCACCGGCGGTTCGCGTAGCAGCCATGAGCCGCCCGCCGCGGCGAGGGAGATCCCGCCGACCGCCACGAACTGGGCGAGTGAGTTCATGGCTTTGGTTTCAGAGGGGCGGCGATCACCGCGAAGCCCTGCTGGATGCGCTGTTTCTCCACATCGGAGTCGGTCTCTATGCGGACGATGGTGAACCCGCCGGCTTCCGTGCCCCGCGGTGTCACCTCCACCTTGTAGTGCTTGCCTTCCTCGATGGTTACCATCTTCGCGGTGAAGTTCTCGTTGCTGGTGGTGACGGAGTTGATCCTGATGGGCTTATCGTAATCCATCGTCACATCGATGCTTTTCATCTCGCCCGACCCGCCTTGCTCCCACTTGAGGGTCTTGGGTTCGAGGGCGATGATGACCGGGATGTGAACGCGGAGGGTGACCTTCGCGGAGGGCGATTCCTCGCGGTCGCCCTCTAGCCAGATCAGGATTGGCTTCTCGACGGTGCCTTGGAAATTGCCGATTTCGAAGGTGGCCCTCAGCGTGCCGGATTCGCCCGGAGCGTAGGTGAATTTTCCCGCCGCGACCTCCACGGCGAGACAGGAGCATCCGGCATCCGCC
Organism: Verrucomicrobiaceae bacterium; assembly: GCA_027485615.1. Lineage (GTDB taxonomy): Bacteria > Verrucomicrobiota > Verrucomicrobiia > Verrucomicrobiales > Akkermansiaceae > Luteolibacter. Next base: position 11,030 of record JAIXQS010000032.1, on the reverse strand, counting down.
TGGGTGATCTTGATCGGTTTTGTTCCGGCGTTGGTGAATTTGTATTCCCGGACAAGGCTGGTGGCGTCGAGCGCCGCGTCCGCGTCGAGGACGGGTGTTTCGAATTTCAGCTCCGCGTGGATCGGCATGATCGCTAGCAGGAAGAAGATGGCGGTCAGGCTTTTCATGCGGACAATATGAGTGCCGAATTCTTCAGGAAGCAAGCGCGACCGCAATGATGAGCCGCCCGCCGCGCCATTCCGGCCCGAGCACATAGAGCGGGTGCCCGGCTTGCAGGGAGGCGTCGGTTTTAAGGATTTTCTTGCGTGCCAGCCAAAGCTCCAGGTCGAGCGAAACGGAATCCTTGGCGGGCTGGGTGCGGGTTTCGAAACGGACGAGGATCTCGTCGGAAGGCTTGAGCGGCTGCGCCCAGTTCTCGTAGCTGCGGAAAATGGGTTGGGTCTCGGCTCCGAGCGCACGGTAATGGTCGAACTTGAGCTTTTCTTCGCTGCGGAGGCGGGCGCGGATTTCCGCCGGGATTTCCTGCGCTCGGTCCCCAGCGGCGGCGGGATCGCCGTTGGTGGCAAAGTAAACCGTGACTTCCAGCTTGCCTACCTTCGCTCGGCCGGCGTCTTCCACGGCACATGCCAGCCCACCCGGAAAAAGGGCGCACGTGATCATGGCAAGCTTGAGGAAAGTTCTCATTGCTTGGCGGAATCGCTGGTTTCCGTTTCGCGTGTCGCGGTGCGGTCGGATTCGCTCACCGTGGGCACGTAAACGGTTTCCGAGAAATCGGTGGAGTCGGGGATCGCGGCGACGCCTTCCAGGACGATCACGTTCGCGCCCGCGCCGGTGCTGGCGAACCACTCGGCGTCCACACCCTCCTCCGGTGTGTAAACCACCGGCGAAACGGAAGGCACCGCGGTGAGCGTGCCGGCCGCGTCGTTGCTGCGCTTGCCGATGCCGAAGGCGAGCACCATTCCCGCGCAGGCGGCGAGGGGCATCATCCACGATTTCCAGAAGGGAACCGCTGCAGCGGGTTTCGCGGGCGCTTCGGCGGCCTGGAGGTCGCGGATGCCTTGGTTCACGCGGCTTAGGAAAAAATCCGGGAAGGGCGGCTCCTCGCTGGCGGGCAGGTTTGCGGCCATCATATTTCGGAACGAGCGCAACTCCTCGCGGGCGGTGAGTTGCTCCGGGCGCGTGGCTGCCCATGCATCCATTTCCGCGAGATCGGTGCCGGTGAGTTCGTCGTCAAGCCATAGGGCGAGCCGGGTTTCATCTGGATTCGTATTCATCTTTCAGGAGGGTTTGGAGTTTCTGGCGGGCGTAAAAAAGGCGGCTCATTACGGTGCCGATCGAGCATTCCATCACATCTGCGATTTCCTTGTAGGAGAGTCCCTGGACGTCCTTGAGGATGACGGCCTCGCGGTGATCCACGCTCAGCTTCGCGAGTGCGGCCTCGATTTTCACACGAAGCTCGGAGTTGGAAAGGGCATCGTCCGGTGACTCGACGAAGGCGGGCGCGGTGCGCGCGGAGGAGTCGATTTTCTCGCGGTCGAAGATCTCGTCGTTGAGTTCGCCCGCGCTCTCCATCTTGCGTTTACGCGCCCAGTCGTAGACCGCGTTATGGGAAATCCGGTAGAGCCAGGTGGAGAAACGGGCGCGCGCCTCGAAACGGGGCAGCGCCTGCCACGCCTTGATGAAAACGTCCTGGGAGAGATCCCAGGCGTCGGCGTCGTTCTTGATCATGTTCCGTATCATCGCGTAGATTTTCCCCCGGTGGCGGATGACAAGCTCGTCGTAAGCGCTCATATCACCCTTTTGCGCCAAGGCTACGAGGCGGAAGTCCTCGTCGGATTCGTCCGCCGCCGCATCCTGTGGGACTGGCGTTGGGTAGGACGGCTCACCGCTCGGCTTATTCATCTGAATTTGGGTGGAAAAACCTCGCCCCGCGAGTCTGGAGGCGGCGGCAGGGCGGTGCAACGCCAGAATGAGCGGCTCCGGCGGGACGGATTGCTTTTTACAAATGCGAATGGCCCGATAGCATGCTTGCAAATGGACGTGGGTATCAAGGAACGGCTCGATGATTTCATCCACCGCAAAGGCCTGCGGCGCACGGTGCAGCGAGAGCAGATCGTGGCCGAGGTGTTTTCCCGCGACGAACATTTCACCGCCGATGAGCTTTTCGACCGGGTTCGGAAAGTGCAGGGGGAAACTTCACGCGCCACCGTTTACCGCACCCTGGGGCTGCTGGTGGAGGCGGATCTCCTGCGCCAGATCGACCTCGGCGACAGCCAGGTGACCTACGATCCTAACTTCCTCGACAAGCCCTCGCACAATCACCTTGTCTGCAAGGATTGCGGGCGGGTTGTGGAGTTCGAGGATGAAAATGTGGATATCCAGATGGATTGCGTGACGCGGCGGCTCGGGTTCCGCGCCTTGCGGCGATCCGTCAAGATCGAGGCGAGCTGCGAGCAACTCAGGTTGAAAGGCCGCTGCCCGAACCTGATCGCGACCCGCCTTTCCGGCAAACGCCTGCGCCGCAAACGCTGATGGCTCCCCTCAAACCGAGATTCGAACGATCGCCGCTCGAAGCGCCGGATGATTTCCGCAACGCACTCGGCGAATGGTTCTCCGGCGAGGGCAAGGATTACCCGTGGCGGCGGACGCGCGATCCCTACGCGATCCTCGTTTCCGAAATGATGCTCCAACAGACGCGGGTGGCGCACGTGCTGGGGAAGGGATACTTCACGCGGTTTCTTGAGGCGTTTCCCGATGTGAAATCGCTGGCTGCTGCGGATGACAGCCGTTTGCTGAAGGCCTGGGAAGGGCTGGGTTATTATCGCCGAGCAAGGATGCTGCGCGCCACGGCGGCGGCGGTGCTGGATGATCATGGCGGCATTTTCCCCGATGATGAGGCCGCGTTGCTTGCGCTGCCGGGGATTGGCCCCTACACCGCCGCCGCGCTGCTTTCTTTCGCTTTTGGGAAAGCCTCCGCCCTCGTGGATGGCAACGTCCACCGCCTGCTCTCGCGGCTGATGGACGATGCCGCGCCCATCGATGTTTCCGCCACACGCAAGCGCCACACGGATTGGGCACGAGCGCTCTGCGATCCCGGAAATCCGCGCCGCCACCACTATGCGATGATGGAGCTGGGGCAAACGATATGCCGTCCCGGCGTGCCCCGCTGTGAGGTTTGCCCGGTGGCGAAATTCTGCAAGGCGAAGCAACCGCAGGATCTACCCGTTAAGAAAAAGCGGCCGGCGATCACGGAAATTTCCGAGCACGCCATCTGGATGCACGACGCGGAAGGCCGTGTCCTGCTGCACCGCGAATCGGGTAGCCGCCGCAACGGCCTCTGGAAACTGCCGCTGCGTTCGCAGCAGGAATGCGCCGTCTCGAAGCTGATTTTCTCCGACACCTACACCATCACCCGCTACAAAGTGGCCTTGAACATCCACGAAGGCGCAGGCCATTTCCCCGGGGAAGGCGATGAGTGGATCTCACCAAACGAGCTTGCTTCGACACCCATGGCGGCCCCTTTCCGCAGGGCGCTCCTCCGATTGTTGGCGGATTTGTGAAATCGGATGTGGCGGAATCGCGCGGGTGTGTTTGCATCGTCGCGGATGTCTAAGCTCTTCGTGAAAATGGTCGCCCTTTTCGTCTGTGTGCTTGCAGCCTCATGTTCGCCGACCGCCCCGCCGCCGCCAGCCAGCATGGTGATTCCCGGTCAGGTCACGAGGCAGATCGTCAGGGAGCGGCTTTCGGCCGTAGTGGTGACCAAACGCGAAGAACTCGGCAACTGGGTGCGGCAACGTTTCGACGTATCCGGTGCGCCCGGCGACGCGGACGGAGGCTCCGCCGCGCCCATTACCCCGGACGGATATTTCCTGACAGCCGACCACGTCCTATCCCGGTCAGATGGCAGGAACGTTTTCATCATCTACGGCAGCGGCGGTCGCATCGTCACCAGCAAGGCGCGCATTGTCTGGCGCTCCTATTCCGACGATCTTGCTCTTCTCCATATCCCCCTCAAGACGCCCTACCATTACCATTGGACGCCGCCCGGCCAGTGGCTTCCCTCCGGCCACGGGGTGATCCATGGCGGCATGGCCACCGGTCACCGCACCTTGTCCGGGAAACTCCGCACCCCGCTGGCTCCGGAAGGCGCGTTCACGGGCAACCGCCCTTTCAAGATCGACATCCCCCTCGAACCAGGCGACAGCGGCGGGCCGGTGGTCGATGCCTTCGGCAACCTGGTCGGAATCAATTCCGCCGTGGAATTCCTCATCCCCCTCGAAACCGCGATTTTCATCGATTCCGAGGGGAATCGCCCCAACACCCGCAAAATCGCGGGCATTATTAACAAGGATCGGGAAAGCCGGTTTTCCCGCTGAACGCTGTGATGATGCACTTCCGGGCCATTTCCCATCTCGCCTTCACCGCCCTTCTTTGCGGTGCTTGCGCCCCCACGACGAACTTTTCCTACCTGCAACGCACCTCCGCCTCCGCCAACGACCACATCATGCTGGTGAGGCGCGACCCTCCGACCTTTGGATTCCAACGCCTTGCCGCCCACGCCATCGCTCTCCCCGACCTTGGCGTTTTCCTCAGCCAGTCGGGCGAACCGGATTTCCTCGCGGAAACGAACAAAAGCGGCAACCGATACCTGATCCTTTACTACACGAAATCCAGCAAAGCCTTCGCCTGCCGCACCGGCGGGGATGGCAGCCGCCAGGTCGAGTTCTCAGGCCCATACCCTATCACGGCAGGTGAGAAGCGGACGCTGGAAGGTCTCCGAGACCGCAGCGGCCCGCGCTGATCCCCGAAATCTTCCGCGCACGGAAGAAATCGCTTGATTCGGCCGTCCGAGATTCTATATTTTCAGAACCTCGGAAGGGTTCCTTTCCTTGGGATTAAATACGGGCGATTGCCCACGAAAAACAAAACGAAAACATATATAATACAATACAATGAAAACAAACGTACAAACAACAAGACGCGGCTTCACCCTCGTGGAGCTTCTCGTCGTGATCGTGATCATCGCATCACTCGCCGGACTCACCGCACCCATGGTGATCCGCCAACGGAAAAAGGCCGACCAGACCGAGGCGATCAATAACGCGAAGCAGATTGGCCTTGCCATGTTCGAGTTTGAATCGGAGTACGCGAGTTTCCCAGACACCACGACTGTAACAACCGTCACAGACAACACAAGTACGACAGTCCCGATGGATGCATCCACTGCAAATGGAGCCTTCAGGCAACTGTTTGGAGCTGGTTATACCCAGTCGGAGCAAATGTTTTATGCAAAGACACCAAGCACGAAAAAACCTGACGGCAACATCACGGGCACAAATTGCCTTGCACCAGGTGAAGTCGGTTTCGGCTATATCGTTCGAGGAGCAGTAGGTCTTACGACAGGTGGTAACCCTGCACGACCTTACGCAGTAACCCCGCTGCTTGGTACTTCTGGAGAAGATTTCGACGCAGGTCCTTTCGACGGCAAGGCGGTTGTCCTCCGTGTCGATAATAGCGTTAGCAGCCTACAAATTTCGCCGTCCAAAAAGGTCAACCTGTCTCCTGGTCAACAACTCCTTGCTACGGGCGCTTCGAGCGTCTGGGGAGAAGGTACAGGCGCACCAACCATTTTATTTCCACAACCAAAATCATAACTCTAGTGGTTTAATCTGAACTTCAACCGGGCGACCTTCGGGTCGTCCGGTTTTTTTTGTTTGCGGGTCAAGCCTTCCTAGCTGATGTAATGACAGCCAAAATAAACCATGTCAGAAGGAACCATTTCACGGGCGTTCATGCCTTATCCCGTATCAACTCTCAGCCCGAAAATCATTCCCAACGATCTCACTTCCTTCAAATCGCGGGGCATTTCCGAAGTGGAAAGGGAACTCCAGCAGAAGCTTACGGAGATCCGTGAAGAGTACCTCGCCGCCATCGACCACTTTAACTGGAACAAGCTGATCTACGAGGCCGACATTCAGTTTGAACCCATCGTCGGCCAGGTCTATCACCTCTACGAGGTTCGCGGCCGCAAGTTGCTATCGATGATCGGCCCCAAGGAATGGAACCATAAGCACCTCGCAACCGTGCGCCTCAATGTGGATCGGCAGTGGAAAATGGAGGAGACCTCCTCCGATATCGATCCACGCGATCTTTTCGGAATGGGATAGGAACCAGAGAGGAACCGCGATTTAGAAATCGCGACCTACCCGGCGAACCACCAGCGAATCTATTTCCCGTTGCAGACGTGGTTTCTAAACCACGGTTCCTTTCCCATAAAAAAGCCTCCGGATTTATCATCCGGAGGCTTTCGGAAAATTCGTGGAAACTCAGTTCGCAATGGCGACCACGTTCACCCTTCCGCCTTCGCGGTCGAATTTCACGGTGCCGTCGGTTAGGGCAAACAGGGTATGATCCTTGCCGCAGCCAACGCCGACACCGGGATGAACCTTGGTGCCGCGTTGGCGGATGATGATGTTTCCGGCGATCACGGCTTGGCCGCCGAATTTTTTCACGCCGAGTCGGTTGCTGCGTGAGTCGCGTCCGTTTTTAACGGAGCCTTGTCCTTTTTTGTGGGCCATGGGAGTGGGGTGTTTGGAGGATTATCCGATGGAGGTGATCTCCAGCTTTGTCAGGTGGCGGCGGAAGCCCTTGGTCTTGTGGAAGCCCTTGCGGCGCTTGAACTTGAAGGCAATGCCCTTAACGTCACGGAATTGGTCGACCACTTTCGCGGTAACCTTGCCGCCTTCAATGAAAGGTGCGCCGATCGTCACGCTGTCCCCTTCGCCGCGGAGCAGAACCTCGCTGAAAGTGATTTCGGAATCGACAGCTGCATCGAGTTTCTCGACGTCGAGCGTGTCGCCTTGTTGGACGCGGTATTGTTTACCGCCTGTTTTGATTACTGCGTAGGCCATGGCCGTATTGGGAAATATTTGTCCGCCAGCGGGCGGGCGGGGAATCCATCACGTTACAAACCGCCTTGCAAGGATTTTTTGGGTGAAATCGGGAAAGTCGTAAAAAAACCGGAAATGGACGCATCCAACCCGTATCCGTCGCCACGTTTATAGAAATAATTAGAATAGTTCTTGATCCAATCAGGAACCGTTCTAATTTTGCTGCGAAATGAAAACCGACACGCCGAATAATCATCAACCGGACATGCCGGAGGAGATCAACGGCCTGCGCATGACCCGCCAACGGCAGGAGGTCTACCGGTTGCTGACGAGGGAGCGCACCCATCCCACTGCGAACGAGGTTTTCATGCGCATCAAGGAGGCTCTGCCCAACGTTTCCCTCGCCACGGTTTACAACTGCCTGGAGGCGCTGGTGCAGCACAACGTGATCCGCCAAGTAAACTTTGACCGCGAACCATCCCGCTACTGCTCGAATCTCGATGAACACGGCCATTTCCACGACGAAAAGACGGGCAAGATCCACGATGTGAAATTCAAGTCAGGCGTCAGCCTCGCCGATGTCCTCGACCTCCCGCCCAACACCGTCATCAAGGACGTGGAAATCACCCTCCGCGGCCAGCTCTCCGCATCATAATTTAGAGCTTAAAATTTAAAATTTAGAATTTTCCCACACCATGAGCCTAAAAATCAGCAACCTCCACGCCACCCTCGAAAACGGCACCGAAATCCTCAAGGGAGTGAACCTTGAGATCCCGGCCGGTGAGATTCACGCCATCATGGGCCCGAACGGCTCCGGTAAATCCACGCTCTCCAAGGTCATCGCCGGCCACGAGAGCTATATCCCGACCGGTGGCACCATCACCATGGACGGCCAAGACATTTCCGAAATGTCCATCGACGAGCGCTCGCGCGCCGGAATTTTCCTCGCTTTCCAATACCCTAACGAAGTCCCCGGCGTCTCCAACGCGAACTTCATCCGCGCCGCCCTGCAGGCGCGCTTGCCCAAGGGCGAGGAGATCGACGCCGTTGCCTACTACAAGCATCTTTACGCGCAGATGGATCTGTTGGAAATGGATCGCAAATTCACCGCCCGTGCCGTCAACGAAGGTTTCTCCGGTGGCGAGAAAAAGCGCAACGAGATCCTCCAGATGATCATGCTCGATCCGAAATACTGCATCCTCGATGAGACGGACTCCGGCCTCGACATTGACGCGCTCAAGATCGTAGCGAAAGGAGTGAACGCCATGCGCTCGCCCAAACGCGGCATGCTCCTCATCACCCACTACCAGCGCCTGCTCGATTACATCAAGCCCGACCACGTCCACGTCATGGCCGAAGGCCGCATCGTGAAATCCGGCGGCCCTGAGCTCGCCCTTGAGCTTGAGGAAAAAGGCTACGATTTCCTGAAAGAACCAGCTCTTGTTTGAAATCCCTAATTTCAAATTTCCAATCTCAAATTTCTTTCCCCATGTTCACCGAAGACACAGCCACCGCCCTCCTCGACGAGGAAACGCACGACGCGATCAACATCGACCGCACGAAGGGTGATTTCACCTTCCCGGAGCGAAACAAGTTCGATGCCGGGTGGGGGCTTTCCTCTGCTACCGTCGATTACATCTGCGACGTGAAACAGGATCCCGATTGGGTGCGCGAGTTCCGCCACAAGGCGCTCGCCGTCTTCGAGAGCAAGCCCACGCCCACGAACTGGGCCACCGAGGATCTCAACAACATCGATTACTCGAAGATCCGCTTCTACCTCTCCGACGGGGAAAAGCCGAAGCGCTCATGGGACGATGTCCCCGCCGATGTTCTCGAAACCTTCGAGCGCCTCGGCATCCCCCAGCAGGAGCGCGCCTTCCTCGCAGGTGTCGAAGCGCAGTTCGATTCCGAAGCCGCCTACTCCAACGTGAAGGAGGAACTCTCCAAGCAGGGCGTGATCTTCGTGACCTCCGCCGAGGGGCTCAAGGAGCATGAGGAGATTTTCCGCCCATGGTTCGGAAAGGTCATCCCGACCGGCGACAACAAGTATTCCGCCCTCAACAGCGCGGTATTCTCCGGCGGCTCCTTCATCTACATTCCGAAAGGCGTCAAACTGAAGCAACCGCTGCAGGCCTATTTCCGCATCAACTCGGAATCCTTCGGCCAGTTCGAGCGCACTCTCATCATCGCCGATGAAGGCTCCGAGGTGATGTATATGGAAGGCTGCACCGCGCCGAAATTCGAGACCGCGACGCTGCACTCCGCCGTCGTGGAACTCGTCGCCCTGAAAGGCGCGAAGATCCAATACATCACCGTCCAGAACTGGTCGTCGAACGTTTTCAATCTCGTCACGAAGCGCGGTCTCGCCATGGAAGACGCGGAAGTCCGCTGGATCGACTGCAACATCGGCTCCCGGCTCACCATGAAATACCCCGGCGTGATCATGAAGGGCGAGCGCGCCCGCGGCGAGGTGATCTCCATCGCCCTCGCCAACACCGGCCAGCACCAGGACACCGGCGCGAAAATGATCCACGCCGCCGACAATACTACGTCAAACGTAGTATCAAAATCCATCTCCGTGGGCAAAGGCCGCTCCACTTACCGCGGCCAGGTTTTCATCCCCAAGCACCTCAAGGGCTGCAAGAACAACACCGAGTGCGACGCCCTGCTCATCAACAGCAACTCCCGCACCGACACCTACCCGGCCATCACGGTGAAAGGCAACCGCCACGCCACCCAGCACGAGGCCTCCGTCTCGCAGGTCTCCGAGGAGATGCTTTTCTACATGCAGCAGCGCGGCCTCAACGAAGGCCAGGCCATGTCCCTCGCCGTCAACGGCTTCATCAACGACCTCGTCCGCGAGTTTCCCATGGAATACTCCGTCGAGCTGAAACGCCTCATCGACCTTGAAATGGAAGGCTCGGTGGGTTAAACTTCAGCCATGAAAACCAAAGACCGCTCCGATTGGACAATCCAAACATTTTACAGCTTTGAGGAGGCGGAAACCCACAACCGGGAAGAGTGGATGAAGCGTTCCAAACCGGATCGCATGAGACTCCTCGAAATGCTTAGAAAGCAGATTTACACAAATGATCCAGGACATCCACAAGGACTTCAAAGAGTTCTTACAATTGTTGATTGAGAGGGAGATCGTTTTCCTCGTGATCGGCGGGTATGCTGTCAGTTGGCACGGCGAACCCAGAAATACCGAAGATATCGACATCTGGGTTGAAAGATCACCCGTAAACGCCGAGAAAATCGTTAATGCACTGAGAGACTTCGGTTTCGATGAACCCAATCTCTGTCCTGAACTCTTCCTCCGTGAATCAGGTATCGTCCAAATGGGCGTCAAGCCATGGCGCATCGACCTGTTCACCTCCATACCAGGTGTCGAATTCTCACCTTGCTACGTACGCAGGGAAATTTGGCCCATCTCCGACTTGAAAGTTCCCATCATCTCCTTACCCGATCTCCGCATCAATAAAATCGCATCAGGTCGTCCCAAAGACTTCGCAGACCTGGCTCATCATCTTCCTGAAATCTGAACACATCCGACTAGCCGACTTTCCATGACCACCACCATCCCCGCCTGGTTCTCCGCCCGCCAAGAGGCCGCGAAAGCCCGTTACGAATCCATCCCCGCGCCGAAGCGTAGCGATATCCTCTGGCGTTTCTCGAACATCAAGCAGCTCGATTTCACCAACCTCTCCGGCGAGGCTCAACACGCCGACCACGCCGACATCCTTTCCCGTTCCAAAGGCCTCGTGAAGCCGGCCGCCAAGTTCGTGTTCCTCAACGACGAGGTGATCCACTCCGAATCCTCGCTCACGGAAAACGTGATCTGCCTGTCCATTGCGGACGCGCTCGTTTCGCACCCCGATCTCGTCGAACGGCATTTCATGCAGCAGGAAACCCGCCTCGGCTCCGCAAAATTCGCGGCTCTCCATGAGGCTTCCTTGAAAAACGGGCTTTTCGTCCATGTGCCGGATAAGACCGAAGTCGAAGGCACCATCGAGATCCATCATTGGATCTCCGGCCAGACCACTGTTTTCCCGCACACCCTCATCGTCACGGGGAAATCCTCCGCCGTCCGCGTCGTGGAAATGTTCCGCTCCGCCGACGGCACCGCGCCCGGCCTCG
>JAIXQS010000165.1 GCA_027485615.1 Verrucomicrobiaceae bacterium | reverse complement strand
GCTGGAGCTGTTCATCATGCTCGCCGGGGAGCAGACGAAGCAGATCGCGAATGAGCTGGAGAAAATCGATCTCTATCTGGGAACCGAGCGGCGCACCGTGACGGTGGAGGATGTGCGGGCGCTGGTGCCGCTGAGCCGGGCGGCGGTGATTTTCGAGACCGGGCAGGCGATCCAGGTGGGCAATGTCGCCCGCGCGATCCAGCTCATCGACGAGCAGCTCGCCGCGGAGGAATCGGCGGTGGGGATCATGCGCGCCTCGATCATCAACGTCGTCCGCAACCTCTACATGGCGAAGCTGATCCTCGATCAATACAAGCCGCCCATCGGTAGTTACGGAGCTTTCGCCGCCGTGCTCAACAAGTTACCCGCCGCCGACCGCGCGTGGCTGCCGCAGAAAAAGGACGGTTCCGGCGTGAATTTGTATCCCGTTTTCCTCGCCGTGCCGAACGCGAAAAACTTCGACCTCGACGGTCTCCAGCATGTCATGGAGCAGACGCAGAAAGCGGATCAGGCCTTGGTGACGACCGGGCTGGATCACCGGTTGGTGTTGCATCGCCTGATCGCGGAAATTGCGGCGGCGAGGAAGACGAAGAGGTAACCGCGAATGGACGCAAATGAAGATAGCAAATCGGCCTGGGTGTGATACAGGAAGTGGAAAAAGCTGGAATGGGGTTGCCATCTTTTGATTTTCGTTTGCGTTGTGATTTTGGATTTTAAGCTAGATCTCAGTGAATAGCTCATTTCACTGATGTTATTGGCTTTATGCTTTGTCCTCCGATGTCAATTTTCGCGCTGCCCGCAACGTGGGAATACTTTTTTCCATAAGTGGTTCACCCTTTTTAAATTACAAACCCTGGTCTCGGAGCTGCAGGCACTGCGGCCTACCGAAATGGAAAGAACCCGAGGGGAAAGAGTAAGTCGCGAGTGGCGTAAGTTTCACCACACATACCTCACCCCAACGACCGCGCCGAAGCCGGGTTCGTTCTGGCCGGAGCCGTGGATGCGGTAGTCGTCGTCGGTGAGGTTCTGGAGGGTGGCGGTGAGCTTGAGGTTCTCGACGGGTTCGTAGCCCGCGCCGAGGGAGGCGACGAGGTATCCCGGGGTGCCGTTCGTAGGGATGCGCTGGCTGTCGGAGGCTTGGTCTAACGGGTGGACGCGGTCGGCATCAACCGCGCCGCTGAGGCGGCCTTCGATCCACCATTTTTCATCCGTGGAGGTGTAGCGCAGTGCGGTGGAGGCCGTAAAAGGCAGCATGCGGGGGATCCAGCGCTCGGTGGGCGTGCGCTGGCTGATGTCGTTTTTCCCTTCCTGCCATGCGGCGAAAGCGGTGGCGCTCCAATTCTCATCGATGCTCCAGATCGCCTCGGCCTCGATGCCGTAGAGGGAGCTGTCATCGCCGTTCACCACGAAGGTGTCGGGGCCAACCACATAGGATGAAATGGCTCCGTCGATGCTGAACGTGTGGAAAACGGCGGCTTGGAGTTGGACGTCTGTGTGGGGTTTGCCGCGTGCTCCCAACTCCAGGGTGAGGAATTTTTCGGGATCCACGTTGGGGGAGCCGTGGCCGTCGAGACCGTTGGCGGAGGCGGCGTTTCCGGTGAGGTCGGCGAGGTTGGGCGAGCGGAAACTCTGCGATGCGGAGGCGTAGGCGAGCCAGTCGTCGTTGATCTCGTAGCTGGCGCGCAGGCTGGCGGAGAGATCCGTCCATGAATTGTCGCCGGAAATGTCCGCGAGGCCGCCGGTGGGGCGGTAGGCTCCCCATTCCGCCCGGGCGTAGGTGAAGCGTGTGCCGCCGGAAATTTCCCAGCGGGAGGCGGGGCTCCACGTGTATTGACCGTAAAGCCCGAGCAGATCATAGGTGGCATCATCGGCGACAGGACGAGAGGCCGGACGGAAGACCAGGCCCGCGCCCGTGTTCCGGAAGGCGTCGCTCGCCACATCGTCATTGTAGTAATCGAAGCCATAGACGAGATGGCCGGGCCCAATGGTGGACTCCAGGGCGAGATCCACGCCGAAGGTCTCGACCTCGGCGTTTTGATATTGAAGGAAGTTCGCCGTGGTGAAAGGGGCGGCAGGATTGTTCCGGCGATCCTGCATTTCGCTGTCGGCGGATTTCTGGTAGGAAACGGTCGCGCTCCAGCGGTCGAGCCATGAGTTTTTGTCGGCGATCTGCTGCTCGACGCGGAGGTAGGTGAGCGAGCGTTCCTGGTCATAGTTGTTTGCGACCCATGTGCCCGGCGCGGCGATGTGATTGCCATGAGTCCAGCCGGGATTCTGAAGCGTGCGGTGCCACCGCGAGATGTCGTCCTGGTTGACGTATTGGCTGGCAAAAGTGAGTTGGGTGTCCTGGGAAATTTTCATATCGAAGCGCAGGTCGTAAGCCTGCTCCCCGTATCCCGTGCCGCGCATGGTTCCCACCGCGGAGTCCTCGATATCGCCGAAGTCTTTCTGGGTGATTCCGAAGTGCAGTCCGTATTTCCCGCCCACTCCGAAGCTGCTCTCGATGCGGCCGACGTGGCTGCCTTGTCCATTGCTTGTGAATTCATAGGACGCGGCACCGTGGTTGAAAAACGCGCCTTCGGTTTCATCCATGAAATTCGACGATTTGGTGAATGCGTTGAGTGTGCCGCCGATGGCATCCGAACCGTAGAGCACCGAGCCCTGGCTTTTCACCAGCTCGATGTGGTCGATGGAATGTGTGTCCACCGTATTCCAGTATTGGACGGGGCCGCTGCGCCAGGTTGAGTTGTTGAGGCGGACTCCATCGACCAGCAAAAGATTCTGGCGTCCGGTGAAGCCGCGGATGAAAGGGGAGCCGTGACCGTGAGCGGTTTTCTGCACCAACACGCCGGGAGTGTATTGCAGGGCTTCGGGAAGCGTGCGGCGCGCTTGTTGACGCATGACCTCTTCGGTTATGTTTGCCACGCTGTAGGGGAGGGATTGATTTTTCCCTGAGCGGGTAGCGGTGATCAACAGCGGATCGAGGAAATCCTGGGCGGAAGCGGAGGCGATGGCTGATAGCAAGAGGAGCGAAGTGTGGTGTATCATTTCGAAAGTGTTAGGTAGGGAATATGTGTTCTCACGAAATGGGACAAGTAACCTGTAGGGTCGAAAATTATCCATCCGGAGAAATTGCGGACGGGTAACGCCCTGGAAAGTCGAATGAATCGACAAACCACCTTATGTGTGTCTGATTTGCGTGATTCCCACCGATGGATAAAATTCAACCATTCCGCCTGAAACCCCGCTCGCTGGCCGTTTGGCTTGCGGTGGGGATCGGTACGTTCGTGCTGGTGGGATCGGTGGCGATGATGGGGTTTTTCCAATACCTCGCGAGGGCGGAGGAGGTGGCGGCGTTGGAGTCGATCGGGAAAACGAACGCACTTTTCCTGGATCAGAACAAGCTGCCACAAACCGACTACATGGCCGGACAGCTCGGTCGCGTGATGGGGGCGGAGGTCAGTTTCGTGGAGGGCGGCGGGCAACCGGCGGATGGCTTGGCGAGGCCTGATGGTGAAATGATCCGCGTGGGCTTCGCGCTCGTGAGCGGGCGTGAGGTTTGGTTTTCACGAAAGGTGGGACAGCAGGGAGCGCTACCCGTTTGGAGGAGGCTAGACGCGCGGTTGGCACTCGGCGGGTTCTGGGCGCTGTCCCTTGTTTTTTCGCTATGGCTCGGACGAAAAGTCACGCGCCCGCTGGCGAAACTGGAAGCCGCGCTACCCGGAATCGGCGGCGATGAGGCACCGCGCGGTTTGCCGGAAACGGGGCCGCGCGAGATCGTAAGCCTCGCCGCCGCGCTGCGGGAAACGCATGCCTCGCTGGTGGAGGAAAGGGACAGGCGCAGGCACGCGGAGCGGCTCGCGCTGCTGGGGCGGATGGCGACCAGCCTCGCCCACGAAGTCCGCAACCCCGTGTCGGCAATCCGTCTGCACGCGCAGTTGTTAGAGAGGGTGTGTGCACCGGAGGAGAGGGCATCAGCAGGGCTTATCGTCGGCGAGGCGGGCCGCATCGAATCGCTGGTGAACCAGTGGCTGCGCTACGCAAAACCCGAGCCGGTGACGAAGGTGCCCGTCGATCTGCCAGAGCTGGTGAGCGAAGCGCGGCACAGCCTCGGCCCGCAAGCGGAGCATGCCGGGGTCGAGACCCGCGAAGAGACTGATCCCGTATGGGGAGCACACCCGGTGAGCGGAGACCGCGAGCGGCTGCGGCAAGTCCTTTGCAACCTGCTTCTCAACGCGATCCAAAGCATGCCCACCGGCGGCGCGGTGACCGTGCGGATATTGCCCGGCGCTCTGGAGGTGGAGGATCAGGGCGGAGGCTTCAGCGAAAAGGCGCTCGCGCGTTTCGGCGAGCCGTTCCATTCCGAGCGCGAGGGCGGCATGGGCCTCGGGCTGGCCGTTTCCAAGGAAATCATCGAGTCACACGGCGGCAAAATTTCCGCAAACAACCTGCCCGGCGGCGGCGCGTGTGTACGCATCGAGTGGGCGCAAAACTGAACGAACCATGGCCTCTATCCTGATCATCGAAGACGAGCATGCGCTGGGCAACGCGCTGGCGCTGGCCGTCCGCCGCCTCGGGCATCTGCCGACGTTGGCGGCGAGCGGTGGTGCGGCTCTGAAACTGCTCGTAGAGCGGAGGTTCGAGGCCATCGTTCTCGACATCGGCCTGCCGGATGTGAGCGGGCTTGTGATTCTTGAAAAAATCCGCGCCGCCGGTTCGAAGATCCCCGTCCTCATCATCAGCGCCCATGCCACCCTCGATCATACGATCACCTCACGGAAACTCGGGATCGCCGATTACCTGATCAAGCCGCTCGACCTCCAGCGCTTCGAGGAGGTCATTTCCTCGCTCGTCACGAAAAGTGTTCTCATCGCCGAACCCGCCGAGCGCCCGGCGATTTCCCTCATCGGCGCTTCGCCGGGAATGCACCGGGTTTTTCTCGGAATCGCACGCGCCTGTGGAGGCGATCCGCCCGTCCTCATTCATGGAGCCAGCGGCACGGGCAAAACGCTCGCCGCGCGCCTGATCCATACGAACGGCAACCGCGCCTCCGAGCAGCTCCGGCTCGTGGAATGCGGGTCGATCCATAGCGCCGATTCGTTGCGTGCCTGCTTGGCCGATCCGAAGTGCACGCTGGTTCTCGAAGACATCGACACCCTCGCGCCGGAGCTTCAGGGCGTGCTCGCCGAGGCGATGGGGCGAACGGACGTTCCGCTGCCGAGACTGATCGCCACCATGCGCGCCGATCCGCGCGATCCGGTGATCGAAAGCACCCTGAGAGCGGACGTTTTCTATGCCTTCAGCGCCCTCTCCATCGCGATGCCCGCGCTGCGCGACCGGACGGGCGACATCCCCGCCCTCAGCCGGTTTTTCCACGGCCTTCACGGTGATGCGGCGACCGCCTTCGAGATTTCCGCCTCGGCACTGTGCGCGTTACAGGCCTATGCGTGGCCGGGAAATGTCCGCGAGTTGCGGCATGTGATCGAACTCGCGCTCGCGATGAGCCGCGGCGGCCCGCTGTTGCCCGGACACCTGCCGCCGCATGTCGCAGAAGCCCTGCACGCGTCGGGCGGGAAAGTGGTCGGCGGTGAGCTCGATGCCGTGATCGCCCGTTGGCTCGATTCGCAGTTGGAAATGAATCCCGAAGCGAACTGGCAATACGACTCCCTGCTTGAGAAGGTCGAAACCTCGATGCTCAGCCACCTGTTAGAGCGCTTTGAAAACCGGCCCACGCGTCTCGCCACGGCGCTGCGCCTGAACCGCGCGACCCTGCGACAGAAACTCCGCCGCGCGGGGCTTTCCGGAGACTCATGATTTTCCGAGTTTCGCCATCGAGCGGTTGTGCGGGACGCGCAGCAAGACGACGGCAAAGGTAGCCCCGATCAGGGCGCAGAACATGTCGTTCTGGGTGTCCCAGTTGTCGCCCTGCGTGCCGAGGAAGGATTCGGCGGCCTCCGCCGAAATGAGCGCCGTCGCCCATTCGATCAGCTCATAGACCGCGCTGACCGCCATGCAGAAGCAGACGGTGAGGAAAGCGAGCCAACCGCGTTTCGCGACCACGCGGTTGCGGACGAAAATCTCGCGGCAGACGATGGCCGGGACGAGACCCTGCATGATGTGGCCGAGGCGGTCGTAGTGGTTCCGTGAAAATCCGAAGACATCGCTCACCCATTCCCCGGCAGGCACCAGCGCATAGGTGTATTTCCCGCCGACCATCAGCACGATCATATGGAGGCCGATCAGGACGAGCGCCAGGTTGGAAAGCCGCCAGCCTTTCGCTTGGGCGATGAAGAGCGCGATGAACCCGGCGAAGACTGGCGAGACCTCCAGCCACCAGGTCGTCCTGTCGTGGGGTAGCCATCCTGACCAAGCCAGCAAAGGCAGCATGGCGAGGAGCAACGAGATGTTGGGATGGGTTTTCATCAGGGATGAAAACCAACCATGCCCACGCCGCTCGGAATATCAATACAAGAGCAGCTCAGGGAATCGAGCGATAGATTTCCTCCAGCGCCATGACGGTGTAGGCTGTGACCAGGATGGGATTGGATTCCATCCAGCGGCCGTTGTCGTTCATCCATGAGCCGTTCTCGCGCTGGGAGGAGAGCAGTTTTCCTGCAAGGTCTTTCCGCCAATCCGCCTCGGAGCCGTCGGCGAGCTTGAGCTTGTCGATGCCTGCCGCGTTGAGGGCTTTCGCCATCGCCTGATAGTAGTAGTAGAGGCCTTCGGGACCCATGTTGGGGTTTTCCTCGACGGTGTAGTTTTTGCCGAGCCATTCCTTTACGGCGACGACGCGTGGATCGTCCGGCGTGAGCTTGGCATAAACAAGGGAGAGCAAACCCGCGTAGGAGATGGAGCCGTAGGAGCGGAGCGCGACCT
Source organism: Verrucomicrobiaceae bacterium (assembly GCA_027485615.1). Taxonomy (GTDB): domain Bacteria; phylum Verrucomicrobiota; class Verrucomicrobiia; order Verrucomicrobiales; family Akkermansiaceae; genus Luteolibacter. The sequence continues at coordinate 18,463 of JAIXQS010000165.1, read as the reverse complement.
TGCCGTCGGCCGTGGTATCGGTGCCGGCCTTGGAATCCCCGGGAGTGTAAACGAACCCGCCCTTGTTCTTCGGATCATCGGAGGCCCATTCTTGATCGTTCGTTGCAGTGAGGTTCTGGCTACGGGAAAGGAAGGTCAGCGCGGCGTTCCAATCTAGTTTGGGTTCGTCGGCGTAGTTGCCGTCCTCGATCACGGTGTCGGAAAGGGAAAGCGCCTCGAGCGCGAGGTACGTGTTCGACATGTCGGTGTGGTCGTCCTTGGAGCCGTAGCCGATGCCGCCGTCGTTCTTGTTATCGGTCTCGCCTTTTACGCCGATGTCCCACTGGTTCGCGATGAGGTGGCGGCGCGCCTTTACGATGGCGGGCTCGAACTCCTTGAGCCCGGTGGCCGACATCGCGGTGAGCGAGGTGGCGGTGTTGTAAACGGCGAGGCCGCGGTTGTAGATGCCGCCGTCCTCCTTCTGTTGTTCGAGGAGCCAGTCGAAGCCCTTTTTCATGTGATCCGGGAGCTTTCCACTGGAGAGATCGACATTCGGATCGCGGGCGAGGGCGGTGAGGGCGAGGGCGGTGAAAGCGGGCAGGCCGCCATCGTCCCAGAAGCCTTTTTCCTTCTGTTGTTCCGCGAGCCAAGCGTTTCCGCGGGCGATGGATTGGCCTACCTCCTGTTTGATGGAGAGGTATTCTTTACTGGTTTCCGCATGTGCTGGCAAGGCGGCGGCGCAGAAGGCGAGGGTCAGGATGGCTTTCGTTTTCATAAGGTTTGGAGGTTTGCGGTTGGATTCGTTGGGAGAATGCTATTGCTCCTCATGGGGAGCGAGGACGAGGGTGACTTTTGTCTCAAGATCGGGAACCTGTTCGGTCATCACGGTCCAGACCTCGTCGTTGGCATTGTCATCGCCGGGGAAGTTGATGAGGGCGGTATCGGTGATGTAAATGGCGACGATCTGCCCGCTACTTTCGGGGATGAAGTTACCCTTGTAGAAATCCGATCCGCCGTAAACCCAATGCGAGGGCGGCATCGGCTTGGCGGTGGTCTCATGCCGCACCCAGTCGTTCGCGGAAAGGCGTTTCGTTACGCCGTCCTTTTCGAACTCGATGTAGATGTCGATGCGCGCGGCGCGTTTTGTTTCCTCCGGCACAACGTAAAATTTGTCCGAAGGGATGCCGTCTTCCCTGGGGATGCGATAGAACTCCTTCGATGCCTCGTAGCGGAGCAACGTCAGGGCGAGGTTGATGTGCGTGGGCGAAACGCTCGTCCGGAACAGCGATTCGTGAACCGCCCCGTGCTCGTGCACGATGAGAAATTCCAGAAAGCCTTCCCTCATGTTCACAAGGGCGGGGAAGCTGATCTCCCGCGTCCGCTTGTCGAAAGTCACGTCACCGATCCGGTAGCGTTTCGTATCGAGTTGCATGATCTCCGGCTTAGTGGGGGGCGCCGTCTTGTCATTGGCGTGGCAAACTCCCGCAGCGAGCCACGCGCAACCGAGCGCGATCAAGGCACGCGGCGGTTTTGGCGGATACGGACTCGTTTTCATATCCCTTAACGTGTCGCACCCGGTCGGTTTCTACAAGTTGACCGGATGGATAAAAATTGCCCGCCCGGCCGAAATGAGGCCAAAGTTCGCCCTTTGTGCGGCTTTCAATCGAGGAATCCGCGCGCCTTGAGGTTGTTCAGGCGATGAGCTGTTTCCACCAGACCGTCGACGATGAGCTGGGTGTAAGTGCGGCCATCGCGGGTATCGACCCCGTGGCCGGGGACGGCGTCGCGCAGGACTTGGAGGGCAGGATCGTCGTGGCGGAAGGCCTCTACGAAAACGGTTTCCAGTTTTCCGGTGCGGGCGGCGGCGGAAAGGGTCGCGCCGATCCAGCCGTCGTCGGTGCTGAGGCAGCCGCGGGTGGTTTTCGCGGAAACGTGGAAAATTCCCATGTGCCCGGCGGCGGCGAGCTCCGCGATGAGGCGCTCGTTTTCCGCGATGGAAAGGCCGGAATCACCCATGTGGGCGGAGTCGATGAGGAGCTTGAAGTAGTCGCGGCCGAGTTCCTTGTTGATGGCCTTGATGACACCCCAGGCGCGCTCGATATTGGTGAAGGTCTTGAACTCAACGGGGCGGAGGAACTCGATGTGCCAAGCGGTGATGGCGGAGTCGAGCAAGCCCGCCTCTTTCACCGCCCGGACGTGGAGCTTCACGTTCTGCGCGATGGCGGCATCGAGATCCATGTCCGCCGGGCCGTTCATCCATTCCTCGATGGATGTGGAGGCGACGGAGACCACTCCATGCTCGATCGCGGCCTTGAGCGACGGGACGAGCTGGGCGACCACCGCGTCCTCGTGGGCGGGATTCATCGGGTTTGCGCCGCCGACCATCATGATGAGGTGGACATCTAGGCCGAGCGCCTTGAGACCCGTCATCATCTCCACGATATCCGCCGCACTGGTGCCGGGGAAAAGCGAGATCTGCACGCAGCTTGGGCGGACGGGCGAGAGCGCGCAGATGCGATCCATCTCCGCGACAATGGCGATGCGACTATCGGCCTCACGGAAGAAATGGCCGTTTGCATCCGGCACGAGGCCATCGATGAAACCGATGTGTGTCGGCACAACTCCGAGCGCGATGTTGGGTTTGAGGGAGAATGTCGCAGGCATGGCGGAAGTTTGTTGCGGATGGCGGGCGAGTCAAGGGCGCGGCGAAACGGCGGGCGGCTTGATCAAGCTCCCAGGTAGGCAGCCTGGACTTGCGGGTCGGATTTGACCTGAGCGGATGGCCCTTCGATCAGGATTTTGCCGGTTTCGAGGACGTAAGCGTAGCTGGAAATATCCAGGGCGAGATTCGCGTTTTGCTCGACTAACAAAATCGTAAGCCCCTGCTCGCGGTTGATTTCCACGATGCGTTCGAAAATCGTCTTCACCAGCAGCGGTGCGATGCCAAGTGAGGGCTCGTCCAGCATCAGGAACTTAGGCCTGCCCAACAATGCCCGACCGATCGCCAACATCTGCTGCTCGCCACCTGAGAGCGTGCCTGCGGATTGGTTTCCGCGTTCCTTGAGGCGTGGAAACAGGCTGAACACATACTCCGTCCGCTCGGCGATCCACTTGCGATCCCGCTGGAGATAAGCGCCCATCTTCAGATTTTCATACACCGTTAGGTTTGAGAAAACCATACGCCCCTCAGGCACTTGGCAGAGCCCGCGCCCGACGATTTTGTGCGGTGGAAGTTTGGAAATTTCATGGCCGTCGTAGAGGATGGAGCCGGAGGTCGATTTCACCAATCCAGACAAGCCCCGCAGCGTGGTGGACTTCCCCGCACCATTCGCGCCGATGAGCGTGACGATGCTGCCTTGCGGAACCTTCAGGCTCACGCCGTGGAGGGCTTTGATCGAGCCGTAGGAGACGTGGAGATTTTCGACAGAGAGCATGAAGTTGAAGAGTTGAGGCACCGCGATCTTATTCCCCGCTCGCTCCAAGATAGGCTTCGATGACTTTCGGGTGGGATTGGATTTCCTTGGGCGTGCCCTCGGCGATTTTGATGCCGTATTCGAGGACGGCGATGCGTTCGCAGATGCCCATGACCACTTTCATATCGTGCTCGACGAGGAGGATGGCCATGCCGAAGCGCTTGCGGATGAACTCGATGAGGTGCTTCAGCTCCTCTTTCTCGGAGGGATTCATTCCGGCGGCCGGCTCGTCTAACAGAAGGAGCTTGGGTTGGGTTGCGAGGGCTCTGACGATTTCCAAACGACGCTGACCACCGTAGGGCAGGCTGGCGGCGGGCTCGTCGCGGAAGTCCTGGAGTGAGAACACTTCGAGTAGTTCCATCACGCGATCCTCGACTTCCTTCTCGCCTGCATGATGGGATTTGCCGCGCCAGAGAGCTTGGCGGATGCCGTGTGCGCGGTGGAGTTGGGTCGCAGCGCGGACATTGTCGAAAACGCTCATCGACCCGAACAGGCGGATATTCTGGAATGTCCGGGCCATTCCGCTTTTGGTGAGAGCATGGGGCTTCTTGCGGGCGGTGGATTTTCCTGCGAAGATGATCTTGCCGTCCGTCGGCTGATAGACGCCGGTGATCATGTTGAAAACCGTGGTCTTGCCAGCGCCGTTTGGGCCGATGAGTCCGACCAATTCGCCTTCCCTCACCTGCAGGCTCACATCACTGACCGCCACCAATCCGCCGAAGCGGATCGTGATATTCTCAAGTTCCAGAAGAGGGGCGCTCATGATCGTTCAGTGCGCGAGCGGCTTTCTTTTCCGACCGAAGTTGAACAGTCCCTGCGGGCGGGCGATCATCAGGAAAATGATCAGCAGCGCGTAGATGATCATCCGGTATTCGGCGACGGCGCGGAGAAACTCCGGTGCGAGGGTGAGTATGATGGCCGCCAGAATCACTCCGCCGGTGCGTCCCATGCCGCCTAGGATCACCATCACAACGACTTCGAAGCTTTTCATGAAATCGAACACCTGCGGATTGATCGTGGTCTTGTGGTGGGCAAAGAGACCACCCGCGATGCCCGCGAAGAAGGCACCGATGACAAAGGCCGTGACCTTGTATCGCGTGGGATTAAGCCCCATCGAACTGGCGGCCACCTCATCATCATGGACGGCGATGAAGCCGCGGCCGTAGGTGGAATTCACAAGGCATCCGACGACGTAAACCGCGATGGCGGCGAGAATGAAAGTCCAAGCTAGGCCGGTCATGCGCGGAATGCCGCTGAGGCCGCTAGCACCGCCGGCGGCCTCCACGTTCTGGAAAATCACGCGGATGATTTCCCCGAAGCCGAGGGTGACGATGGCCAGGTAGTCGCCTCTCAGTCGCAGGGATGGCACGCCGACGAGCAGCCCCGCCAGCGCTGCGACCAGCCCGCCCACCAGAAGGGCAGGGAGAAAGATCCAGGTTAGTTCGTCCGCCCCCATGCTTTTCTGCATGGTCAGGGTGATCATGGCGGAAACGTAGGCGCCGACGGACATGAAGCCGGCGTGGCCGAGACTGAATTGGCCGGTGTGGCCGTTGATGAGATTCAAACTAACAGCCAGGATGATGGCTATGCCGATATCGATGACGACGCCGCGGTAGTAGGGATTCATTTGATCGGCACCAATGCCAGCGATCACCGCCGCGACGAGGGCGATGAGAAGGAGCAGGCGGGGATCTTTCAGAATGCGGGACATGATCAGACTTTTTCGATCTGCTTGGAACCGAGCAGGCCGGTGGGTTTGAAAATCAGAATGATGATGAGAATGGCGAAGGCGATGCCATCGCGGTAAGTCGAGACGCCTGACATGCCGCCGGCGTAGGTTTCCACAATCCCGAGCACCAGCCCGCCGAGGGCGGCGCCGGGGAGATTACCGATGCCGCCGAGCACCGCGGCGACGAAGGCCTTGAGGCCGACGGACACTCCCATCAGAGGCTCGATGCCGGTGTAGGTCATGCCATACAGGATGCCGCCTGCGCCCGCGAGCGCTGAGCCGAGACCGAAAGTGAAGGAAATGATGAAGCTGTTGCTGATGCCCATCAGCGCGGCGGCGGCGGAGTTGTGGGAGACAGCACGCATCGCCATACCGATGCGGGTTTTTTTCACGATAAAAGTGAGTGCAGCCAGCAAGACCAAGGTGACGCCGAGGACTACGAACTGGGTGGTGTTGAACGACAGGCCGCCGAGTGAGAAAGTTCCGCTGGGTAGCAATTGTGGAAAGGCCTTCTGCGAGGCGCCGAAAAAGGCCTGGTGCTGGCAGGTGTATTGGATGAGCAGGGAAACGCCGATCGCGGTGATCAGCACGGTGAGCTTCGGGCGGTTGCGTAGCGGACGATAGGCCAGGAGCTCAATCACGATGCCGATGATCGCGCAGATGATCATGGTCGCTGCCATCACCGCGACCCATCCACCCCAACTCGGCAGCGGAAACCATTTCGCGATCTGCGGTGCGAGATAAAACCCGGTGAAGGAACCGAGCATGAAGACATCGCCATGCGCGAAGTTGATGAAGCGCAGCACGCCGTAAACCATCGTGTAGCCGATGGCGATGAGGGCGTAGACCGAGCCAAGAGCTAGGCCGTTGACGAGTTGTTGGGGAATCTCGTTCACGGCCGGGTAGCGAAAGTCATTCGTGAAATCATCCTCAAGGCGCGATGGTTTCGAGGAACTTGAACTTGCCGTCCTTGATCTGGAGGATCGCGGCGGACTTCACGGCATCGCGCTTCTCATTGAGCGAGAATTTCCCGGTTACGCCTTCGAAATCCTTGGTGGCGGCGATCGCATCGCGCAGTTTGGGGCCTTCCGTGGTGCCCGCGCGTTTGATGGCCTCGGCAAGGACGTAAGCGGAGTCGTAGCCGAGGGCTGCCATGGCATCCGGGGTCTTGTTGTATTTCGCTTTGTAGGCCGCCACGAACGAAGTCATTTTTGCTGAGGTATCCTCGGGCGAGCAGTGGGTGGAGAAGTAGTGACCTTCCACCGCCTTCCCGGCGACTTGAAGCAGGTTATCAGACTCCCAGCCATCGCCACCGAAGAGCGGGATGCTCAAACCAATTTCCTGAGCCTGGATCGCGATCAGCGCGACGTCGGTGTAGTATCCGGGAATGAAGACCGCATCGGGAGCCGCACCCTTGATGGTGGTGAGCTGCGCCTTGAAATCCTTGTCACTGCCGTTGTAATCCAGTTCGGAGGAGATCACGCCGCCGTTTTTCGCAAACTGCTCCTTGAAATACTTGGCGAGACCCTTCGAGTAGTCGCTCTTGGCGTCGGTAAGAATCGCGACATTTTTCGACTTCAGCGTGTTGGTCGCGAAGTTCGCCATCACGGTTCCTTGGAAAGGATCGATGAAGCAGACGCGGAAAATGTAGTCGCCCACCTCGGTCACTTTCGGGTTGGTGGATGCAGGGGAAATCATCGGGATTTTCGCCTCCTGCGCGATGGGAGCGGCTTCGAGCGAGCGGCTGGAGGCAACTTCGCCGAGGATGGCGACCACGCCGTCTCGGGAGATCAGTTTGTTGACGATATTGGCAGGCTCGCCGGCCTTCGATTGGTTGTCCTCGGTGAGGAGCTCGATCTGTTTGCCGAGCACGCCGCCAGACTTGTTGATTTCCTCAAAGGCCAGTTCCGTGCCCTCATGCGAGGAGGTTCCAAAGGTTTTTTCCTTGCCCGTGAGTGAGGCGAATTCGCCTACCTTGATGGTGTTGCCGTCTCCGGATTTGCATCCCGTCAGTGAGAGGATACCGAAGATGGAGGCGAGGGTGGCAACGAGCAGGCTTTCAGGTTTCATAAAGGTCAATTTGAGATTGAGGTGAATGCTAGGAACCCTCGATTCTGAGTGCAACAGCATTATGCATGCCGCCGGGGAGCTCACCTACCCGGTGTCATCGTTCATTGGCGCAACACGCACGTTTCCCCCGTTTTCATGCCAGGCCCTTGGTAAGCAGCCCACACGGCATCCTACGGAAAAGTTTCAATAGCGCATCACCCGCGACAAAAAACGCTGACACAGCGCAGACTTCGGGGCGGCGAACAATCCGGCGGGTGGCGAGAGTTCTTCGATTTTCCCTGCCGCCACGAAGGCGACTTGATCGGCCACGGCGCGGGCGAAGCCCATTTCATGCGTGCTCAGGATGATGTCCTGCCCGGCTTCCGCGAGTTCCTGGATTAGCTCCAACACCTCCGCAGTCATCTCCGGATCGAGCGCGGAAGTAGGCTCGTCGAGAAACAGGACTTCAGGTTGATGGGCGACAGCGCGGGCAATGCCGACGCGTTGTTGTTGCCCACCTGAAAGCTGCGCGGGGAGCTTGTCCGCGTGATCCAGCAGGCCGAAGCGGTCAAGCGCCTGCTCTGCCAATACCAAAGCTTCGGCAGGTGGATGGCCATGCACTTTTTCCAGAGGCAGCGCGATATTGTGCCGGGCGGTGAGATGGGGAAACAGGTTGAACTGTTGGAACAAAAATCCATTTTTCCGGCGGTAAGCCTGGAGCGCGGAATCTTCGGTGGAAAGCCGTTGGCCATTGATTTCGATGATCCCCTCGTCTGCCGTTTCCAGCCCGCCGAGCAGTCGCAGCAGTGTGCTTTTCCCACCGCCTGACGGGCCGATCAGCACCAGCACGCGCGCCGCGCCGACGGATAAGGAAAGCCCGTCCGCCGCACGCGTCTTGCCGTAGCATTTCGTCAATTGGGTGACTTCAAGTTTCATGACGGAAGCGTTTTTCCAACCAGTGCGACAACCACGCCACCGGAAGTGTCAGGATGAGATAGCCCACCGCCAGAGGGATGTAGCCCTCCAGTCCGGCGTAGGAACGGGAGATCACATTCCGGGTGTTGTAGAAATACTCCGCCACGCCGATGACACTGAGCAACGACGAGTCCTTGATCAGCGAGACGAACAGTCCCGCCATGGCCGGTAGCACCCGCCTCAAGGCTTGGGGGAAAATCACATAACGGTAAACTTGGAACGGACTGAACCCCACCGCCCGCGCGGATTCCCATTGCGTGCGCGGGATGCTCTCCACGCCGCCGCGCAGGATTTCACCGAGATACGCGCCTTCGAAAACCGACAGGAGCAGAACGCCGATGATCAGCTTGTCATCGAGCCCATGCTCACCCAATGGCCGCGCGAGCAGTGGCGCGAAAATCACGAAATAGCCGAACAACAGATGCACGAGCAGCGGCGTATCCCTGACAAATTCAAGGAACGCCCTGCAGGTGCAGCGCACGACGACCAAATGCGAGCGCTGGCCAAGCATGAACAGCAGCCCGAAAAAGATGCTCCCGATCAGCGCCGCGAAGGAGATTCCCAAGGTGACCAACCAACCATTCCACAATGCCTCCCGGTATTCCCAAGTCTTCGACCAATCCGCCTGTTTTCCTAAAACCGCAAAGAGCGACGTGCAGAGCCACGCGAACACCACCGCCATAATCATGGCGACAAGGACATTGGAAAACAACTGGCGGCGATTCATACCTGTCGACTTTCCTCACCTGAGAATGAACGGGATGCCCGCCTCATCGAGAATCTTTTTCTCCTCCTTGAGATACTTCTCCGCCAAATCATCGAATCCGTTCGACTTGCGGAAATCGTCTATGAAGCCGTTCACCTGCGCTTTCAAATCATCGCGCCCTTTGGCAATGCCGATCGCCCAGGACTCCTCGACGAACGGCTTGAGCAAGCCCCGCGTGGTGTCTTTGTTCTCCTTCGCGTATTGGTAAATGCTCAGCTGATCATAGATGAAGGCGTCCGCGCGCCCCTGCACCACTTCCAAAACACACGCGGTCTGGTCTTCGAACACCATCCGCTTTGCGTCCGGCAGATTGTTGATCGCCCAAGTCTCCCCGGTTGTGGTCGCCTTCGCCGTGATCACTCGACCCGGACGTTTTAGATCATCGATGGACTCGATGGCCGATTCTTTTCCCACCAACAGCGCAAGGCCGGTGAACGCATAGGGATTGGAAAAATCAATCGACTGCCGGCGCTCGTCGGTGGCGGTCATGGAGGAAATGATCAGGTCGATATTGCCCGTTTTGAGCGCGGGGATAAGCCCGGAAAAGCTCATCGGGACAATTTGCAGCGGGCGGTCGAGGTGGTTCGCCAGCGCCTCCGCGAGCTTGACGCTGACACCATCGGGATTTCCCGCCTTGTCCTGCATTTCAAACGGCGGATAGCTCAGCTCCATCCCGATCCTCAGCACCGGGCCCTTGCCTGTGGACTTTGATTGATCGCCACACCCGCTGGCAGCGATGCTGCACCCGGTCAGAATCAGGAAACGGCGGCGATCAATCATGGGCTGACGATAGCTGGATATGTTCCGGGAGAAAGGGTGGAAATGTCTCGTTTCATCTGCGAATTTGGCATGGCGGATGGAATTTGCCTCCGGCCGCCCGGTGTGGGGTGCGCCAATCTTATTTTGTCGCTATCGCTCCCACTGGATTGCCGCCAAGTTGATTCCTTGCCAGCGCGGAGGAGGAGGGGACTTCCGGGCGTTTAGCTTTGCGCGGCATCTTCCAAGGATTCACCAACTTGTTTTGATGTTTTGCGATCGGCGAAGCGTTGGACGAAGACATAGCAGACCGGAATCAGGAACAGGCCGATGAGTGTGGAGATGCTCATGCCGAAGACCACGCCGGTGCCCATGGTGCTGCGGGAGGCGGCACCGGATCCGGTGGCGAGCATGAGGGGGACGCAGCCGAGGATGAAGGCAAAGGAGGTCATCAGGATGGGGCGCAGGCGGAGTTTCGCGCCGATGAGCGCGGCTTCCAGGGTGGGCATGCCTTCGTCCCGTTTCATCTTCGCGAACTCGATGATCAGGATGGCGTTTTTGGCGGCCAGGCCGATGAGCATGACCAGACCCACCTGGGCATACACGTTCATTTCGAAATTCCGCAGGAGGAGACCCACCATCGTCCCGAGGATCACGGTGGGGACGGACAGCAGCACGGCGAACGGCAGGGTCCAGCTTTCGTATTGGGCGGCAAGGAGCAGGAACACAAAAACGATGGCCATGCCGAAGATGATGCCTGCCTGCCCCTCGGATTTCTTTTCCTGAAGGGTCAGTCCCGACCATTCGTAGCCGACGTTGGGAGGCATTTCCGCCATGATTTCCTCCATCGCCTTGATCGCCTGGGCGGAGCTGTAGCCCGGTGCGGGCGAGCCCATCATCTCGGCGGAGAGGAAAAGGTTGAAGCGCGTGACAAAGTTGGGACCCGACATTTTCGAGACATTCACGAGGGTGTTCAGCGGAACCATGCCGCCTTCGTTGTTGCGCACATAGAATTTCCCGATGTCGTCCGGTGAGTTGGTGTATTGGGGCTCGGCCTGGAGGAAGACCTTGTAAACCCGGCCGAATTTTACGAAGTCGTTCACGTAGAGTCCGCTCAGGTAGGCTTGCAAGGTCTGGAAAACGCTGTCCACCGGGACTCCGAGCGTGCGGGCTTTTTCGCGATCGAGTTCCACCTTCACCTGCGGGGTGGATGGCTGGAATGTCGTGGTCACCCGCCCGATCTCAGGGCGTTTGGAGGCCGCGGCGATCACCTGGTTCACATAGGTGGAGAGCTGCTCGACGCTGCCGCCGGACTTGTCCTGCAACTGCATGGTGAAACCCGACACGCTGCCGTATCCGGGAAGGGCGGGCGGGCCGAAGGCAAACACCCGTGCACCTGGGATGGCGTAGAATTTCCGGTTCCATTCCGCGACAAGGGCCTTGGCATGGAGTTTCGGATCCTTGCGCTCTTCCCAGTCATCCAGACCCACGAACATCATCGCCGAGTTGGAGAAGGTCTGCGAGTTGAGGATGTTCATCCCGGAGATGGCAAGGGCGGAGCGCACGCCCTCGGTGTTGCCCACGATGTGCTCCACCTGCTTCAGGATCGCATCGGAGCGCTGCAAGGAAGCGCCCTGGGGAAGCTCGACGGCGACGAAAAGATATCCCTTGTCTTCATCGGGAATAAACCCGCCTGGAACGAATTTACCCAGTAGGAAGATACCGCCACAGACGACCACCAGCAACAACATCGAGCGCGCCGCCTTTCGCGTGAGGCCGCCAACGACTTTCCCATATCCCTGAGTGATCCAATCGAAGAACCGGTTGAATTTCCCGAAGAACCAAGCGATCGGGCCGCGACCCGGCTTGGGAGCGCGTAACAGCATGGCGGAAAGGGCGGGACTGAGCGTGAGGGCGTTGATCGCGGAGAAAATGACCGAAATCGCGATGGTCAGCGCGAACTGCTGGTAAAGCGCACCGGTGACCCCGCCCATGAACGCGACGGGGACGAAGACCGCACAGAGAATCAGGGCGATGGCCACCACCGGCCCGGACACCTCCTTCATCGCCTGCCGCGTGGCATCGACGGGAGACTTGCCGTGCTCGATGTGATGCTGCACCGCCTCGACAACCACGATGGCATCATCCACCACAATGCCGATGGCGAGCACCAGGCCGAACATCGTGAGCGTGTTCACGCTGAAACCGAGCATCGGGAATATGATGAAAACACCCAACAAGGAAACCGGCACCGTGAGCATCGGGATGATGGTGGCGCGGAAGCTTTGGAGGAAGATGTAAACGACCACCAACACCAGGATGATGGCTTCAAACAGCGTATGCACGATGGCCTCCATCGACGCCTTGATCGGCAAGGTGGAATCGAGCGTGATGCTGTATTCCATATCCGGCGGGAAACGGGATGAAGCCTCATCGAGGATGGCCTTGACCTTGTCCGCCGTCTGGATCGCGTTCGCGCCCGGTGCCAGATAGACCCCGAGCGCACCGGCCGGAGCCTTGTCGAGACGCGCGCGCAGAGCATAGGTCTGGGCGCCCAGATCGACACGGCCGACATCCTTGATTTTCACCTGCTGGCCGTCCGCGCTGCTGCGGACAATGATTTCCTCAAACTCCTTCGGCTCACGCAGGAGACCCTGCGCACGGATGCTGAATTGGCTTTCCTGCCCCGGTGGCGCGGGTTCCGCACCGATGCTGCCTGCGGGCGATTGGGCATTCTGCTCCTTGATCGCACTGGCCACATCCTGCGGTGTGACTCCCAGCGAAGCCAGTTTCTCGGGATCCAGCCACACGCGCATGGAATAATCCTGGGCGGTGAAATTCTTCACATCACCGACGCCGGGAACCCGCTTGATTTGATCGACCAGATTGATGTCCGCATAGTTTCCGAGAAACACCCCGTCGTAGGTGCTCTTGGGTGACGACAATCCGATCGCCAGCAGAATATCGGGGGACGAGCGGTTCACCACCACGCCCTCACGCTTCACCGCATCCGGCAGTTGCGCCTGTGCCTGGCCAACGCGGTTCTGCGCGTTCACCTGCATGATATCCACATCCGTGCCCACATCGAAGGTGATGTTGAGCGTCATCTTGCCATCGTTGCCGTTGATGGACTGCATGTAGAGCAGCTTGTCCACGCCGTTGACCTTTGACTCGATCGGTGTCGCCACCGATTCCATCACCGCTTCCGCCGCGGCACCGCGGTAGCTGGTGGTGGCCTGGATGAGGGTGGGGCTGACGTTCGGGTATTCCGAAATCGGCAGCCGCGAGAGCGAGATGAGACCGACGATGCAGGTCAGGATCGAGATGACCATCGCCACGATCGGCCGACGGATGAAAAATTCGGCCATGATCGGTTAATGCTTCCCGGGTTGGATTTGCTTTTCGGCCTTCGCTTTCATCGCCGCGAATTCAGCGGCGGTGAGGGCGGTGACAGGCTCGCCCTCGCGGGCTTTCTGAATCCCCTCGAGGATGATGCACTCTCCGGGCGCGAGGCCATCGGAAACGACAAATTCCGATCCGACCTGCTCCGCCACGGTGATAGGCCGTTGATGGGTTGTTTTCTCTTTGGTGACGACCCAGACGAAAGTCTTTCCTTGGAGTTCGAGCACCGCGCGCTGGGGAATCACCACGCAGTTTTCACGCGTTCCAAGATCCACCCTGGCGCGGGCGAACATGCCAGGGCGGAGGAGTTTTTCACGGTTCGGAAACTCCGCCCTCACCCGAAGCGTGCCGGTCTTCACATCCACGGCGCGATCGATGAAAACGAAACGCCCTTGATCGGAGTGCTCCTTGCCATCCGAGAGGATCAGATGCACGGGTAGCGATGCCACGTCCTTTCCGATCAAGCGGCTGCGTTGCTCCGCCTTGATGTATTCCACCTCACTGACGTTGCAATAGAACCAGATCGGATCGAGTGTGGACATCGTGGCCAACAAGGTGGGCTGCCCTCTGCCGACGAGTTCGCCGATGGATACCTGCTTGGCGCCGATGAGGCCCGTGATGGGCGCCTTCACTTCGCAATAACCGAGATCCAGCTGGGCGGACTCCACGCGTGCTTTGGCGGATTCTATGTTGGCCAAGCCGACCTCGACGGACGCCTCGGCGTTGTCGAGATCCTGTTTCGGAATGGCGCTTTTGGCATACAGATCCGTGTAGCGATCAACGTCCTTTTTGTATTTGTTGAGCGCCGCGTTTGCCTCGGCGAGCGAACCGTTTGCGGCAGCGAGCTTCTCGATGAAAGGCTTGCGATCCAGTTCGAACAGCACGTCACCCTGCTTGACCTCGACCCCTTCGGTGAAAAGCATTTTCTCAACGAATCCTTCGACCCGCGCACGGACTTCCACATTTTGGGGCGAGTCCAACTGGCCGATGAGCGAGGCGTGAAGAGGGACATTCTTGGTGGTGATCTCCATTACCAGCACGACCGGTGGCGGGATCACTTGTGTCTCGGGTTTCTTGCAAGAAACGAGGGTGAATAGCAGCGCAAATGTGCTGAGGAACAGACTATTTCCAGCCCGCTCACGGAAATTCGATATAGGTAGCAGGTAATTCTTCAAAGCGGAGGTGGATAGATCGGAGTTCGCAATGATTAGGAAACCATCGTCCGTCTGTCAATGAGCACAAGAAACCGAACGGGGATACCACCGGCTTTCCGGAGTTCATCTAGAAAAACATTCTCGCACCGGGCAGGGTATTCTTGATAGCTAGACGTATCGCTTGGCAGATTTCAGTTCATCGCCAGGCCTGCACACTATATTTCCATCTGATTTTATCCCATGCGTCCGCTTTATCTCCTTCCCGGTTTCGTCCTTGTGAGTTCCTGCGTGCTTGGCCCGCAGCCGGGTGCCCCTGACACTACGGTTCCCTCGTCGATCCGCGGGGATTCAGCGCCGCACGGTCAATCTTTCGGCGACAAGTCATGGCGCAAGGTGTTCACTGATTCCACCCTCCGCTCGCTGATCGAGCGCGCGATTGCCAACAACCCCGATCTCACGGCGGCCACCTATCGGATCGAGATCGCCCGCGCCCAAGCCAATGCCACGCGCGCCGACTGGTTTCCCTCCGTGAACGGCAGCACCGGAGGCACCGCGAACTACGCTTCGCCGAATGCGGGACAGGTCGCGCCGGGCGGGGACAGAAGCTCCGAGTCATATGATCTGACGGCCTTGCTGAGCTGGGAAATCGACCTGTGGGGAGGCATCCGCCGCAGCAACGAAGCCGCCCGAGCCAACCTGCTCGCGGCGGAATACCAGCGCGATGCCGTGCAAACCAGCCTAGTCGCCGCCGTGGCCTCCGCCTACATCGAGTTGAAAAACCTCGATGAGCGGCTTGCCATTTCGAAGCGCACCGCCGAGAGCCGCCAAGCTTCACTTCAATTAGTTACTGACCGACGTGTCGGAGGGGTAAGCTCGGATCTGGAGGTAGGGCAGGCCGAGGCGTTGCTTGGCCAGGCACGAGTCGCCATACCCGTGACGGAGCAGGCTATCGCCGCCAAGGAAAATGAAATCCGCGCCTTGCTCGGTGATGATCCCGGAAGTGTGGCGCGCGGGGGCAGCCTGTCCAAGTTGGACAGCTCGCTCCAGATCAAAGGCGGCCTGCCCTCCAGCCTCTTGCAAAGGCGGCCTGATCTTGCCGCTGCGGATCAAGCCTACCGCGCCGCCGTGGCGCAAATCGGCGTTGCCGAAGCGCTGCGCCTCCCCTCGCTTTCCCTCACGGGCAGCGGCGGCTTGCTCAGCCGTGAGCTTGATAATCTGTTGGAAGGGAAATCCGGTGCCTACTCCATCGGCCCGCGCCTCGCAGGGCCCATCTTCGATGCGGGTCGAGGCAAGGCCCGAACCGATGCCGCGAAGGCGCAGGCCGGTGAGGCTCTCGCCAACCACGAGCGCGCCGCGAAACAGGCTTTCCGTGAAGCGGCGGATGCCATCAACAACCACGTCAAAACGGGACAAATCGCCAGGGAGCTAGGCAGTCTTGTCGAATCAAACCGCAAGGTCGCCACCGTGGCGAACGACCGCTTTCAGGGCGGGGCATCCAGCTACCTTGAAGTGCTTGACGCCGAGCGCAGTCTCTTCAATTCCGAACTCGAACTCACTGATGCCCGCCGTGAGCGGCTCCTCTCCGTTGTCCGGGCGTATCGTGCCCTGGGCGGCGGCTGGAAGTAGCCCTTGGCATAGGTGGCAGCAGTCCCGTATTCAGATTTGGGCTGCTTGACGACACCCTGATCATATGGTTGATTCGATGTATGAAAACCATCACGATCAATGTATCCGAGCCGGTTTATGAGGAATTCAGGCAGTATGCGCGGAAAACGGAGCGGAAAGCATCCGAATTGATCCGGGAAGCGATGGAGGTTTATCGCCAGCAGCACATGGGTCGGCGGACTTCGTTAAAGGACAGGCGACCGACCAGTGTGGGCGGGGCGATCCAAGCGATCACGGAGGAAGACGATATCCTGGGGGGCATGCTAAATGACGCACGGGATTGACACCGATTTTCTGGTGGCGGCGGAGATTCGGGATCATCCGTTCCATCGCGAGGCTGATGCTTTGCTACAGCGTCTCTTGGCGGAAGGGCATGACTTCGCGCTGGTGCCGCAGACGCTGGCGGAGTTCATCCATATAGTGACCGATGGCAAGCGGATGCCGCAGCCGTTGACGATGGCGGAGGCGATCAGCCGGGCGGAGCATTGGTGGCAGGCGAAAGAGGTGGTGCGGGTGTTTCCCGATGGCCGATCCGTCTCGGATTTTCTTGCGTGGCTTACCCGCCATCAATTGGGCAGGAAGCGGCTGCTGGATATAATGTTGGCGGCGAGCTTCCGAAGTGCAGGAGTGAACCGGATCGTAACCAACAACGAACGTGATTTCATGGTGCTGGGCGGATTCGAGATCGTGAATTTCCGGTAATGAAAAACCCGCACCGGGCTGGCCGGAGCGGGTTTTGGAAGGTGGAGACCGGCGACCGAAGATCGCCGCCACGGTTATTTGCCGGCGCGGAGGGCTTCTTCCTTGGCCTTGGCCTTGGCGATGACGTCGTCGGAGACGTTTTTCGGGCAGGGGGCGTAGTGGGAGAACTCCATGGAGAACTGGCCGCGGCCGGAGGTCATGGTGCGGAGGTCGCCGATGTAACCGAACATGGCGGAGAGCGGAGCCTCGGCCTTGACGCGGACGCCGCCGGGGGTGGGCTCCTGGCCTTGGATCATGCCGCGGCGGCGGTTGAGGTCGCCGATGACGTCGCCGACCTTTTCCTCGGGTGCGAAGACATCGAGCTTCATCATTGGCTCGAGGATCTGCGGGCCGGCCTTGACCATGGTCTGGCGGTAAGCCGCCTTGGCGGCGATTTCGAAGGCGATGTTGCTGGAGTCAACCGCGTGGAAACCACCTTCGTTGAGCGTGACCTTGAAGTCCAAGCAGGGGTAGCCGGCGAGCGGTCCCTTGTCGACGGAGGTCTTGAAGCCCTTTTCGACGGCGGGGATGAACTCTTTCGGGATGCTGCCGCCGACGACCTTCGATTCGAAGATGAAACCGGTGCCGGGTTCGCCGGGCTCGATGGTGTAGTCGATCTTCGCGAACTGGCCGGAGCCGCCGGACTGCTTCTTGTGGGTGTAGCTGTCGTTTACGGGCTTGGTGATGGTTTCGCGGTAGGCGACCTGCGGGGCTCCGACGGTGACCTCGACCTTGTGGGTGCGCTTGAGGATGTCGATCTTGATGTCGAGGTGAAGCTCGCCCATGCCCTTGAGAATCATCTCGTTGGTTTCCTCGTCGGTTTCGACGCGGAAGGAGGGGTCTTCCTGCACCATCTTGCCGATCGCGTTGGCGAGTTTCTCGGCGTTCGCCTTGTCCTTGGCGGCGACGGCGATGGAGATAACCGGATCGGGGAAAACCATCGGTTCGAGGGTGGCCGGGTTTTTCTCGTCGCACAGGGTGTGGCCGGTCTGGACGTTCTTGAGGCCGACGATGGCGACGATGTCGCCCGCCTGTGCGGAGTCGATTTCCTTGCGGTCGTCGGCGTGCATCTCGACCATGCGGCTGATGCGCTCGGTCTTGCCGGTGAAGGAGTTGAGAACGGTGTCGCCCTTCTTGATCGTGCCCGAATAGATGCGGGTGAAGGTGAGCGCGCCGAACTTGTCGTCCATGATTTTGAACGCCAGTCCACGGAACGGGGCGGACGGGTCGATGACCGCGAATTTGCCAGTTGGGGTGCCTTCCTCGTCCACTTCCGGGAGCGGCTTCACGTCGAGCGGGTTCGGCAGGTAATCGACGACGGCGTCGAGGACGAGCTGGAGGCCTTTGTTTTTGAAGCTGGATCCGCAGTAGGTTGGGAAAAACGCGAGGTCGATGGTGCCTTTGCGGATGCACTTCTTGATCTGGTCGATGGTCGGCTCGGTTCCTTCTAGATAGGCTTCCATGATCTCGTCGTCCTGTTCGACGGCGGTCTCGATGAGCGCGGCGCGGTATTCCTTTGCCTTGTCAACCATGTCGGCAGGGACTTCCTCGATCTTGAAATTCTCGGGCTGGCCGGATTCATCCCAGATGTGGGCTTTCATGGTGAGGAGATCGACGACTCCGACGAAATCGGATTCGGTTCCGATGGGCAGCACCATCACAAGCGGGGTGGCGCCGAGGATCTTTTTCACCTGGGCTACCACGCGGTAGAAATCGGCACCGATACGGTCGAGCCTGTTGACGTAGATCACGCGGGAAACGCCGGAATCGTTGG
>JAIXQS010000019.1 GCA_027485615.1 Verrucomicrobiaceae bacterium | reverse complement strand
TGATTTCCGGGAAATCGG
The DNA here is from genome assembly GCA_027485615.1 of Verrucomicrobiaceae bacterium. Taxonomy (GTDB): domain Bacteria; phylum Verrucomicrobiota; class Verrucomicrobiia; order Verrucomicrobiales; family Akkermansiaceae; genus Luteolibacter. The sequence continues at coordinate 24,950 of JAIXQS010000019.1, read as the reverse complement.
AAGGCAGGGCGTTGCGGGAGGCGAGCAGGGTGAGTTCGCGGCGGTGGAAGACCGGGGCGTGCGGGAACTGGAGATCGGCGGTGGTGATGCCGACATAAACCACGCGGCCAGTGAAGGCGGCGAACTCGAAACAGGTGGACATGGAGCGAGGGGAGCCGGTGGCGTCGATGATGACATCGCAGAGATTTCCGTCGGTGAGTTTCTCAAGATCGGCGAGGTGGGAGCCGTCGGCCTTGGCGAGAACGCCGTTTTTGATGCCGAGGTTTTTCGCACAGAAATCCAAACGGCCTTGCACCATGTCCATGACGATGACGTTCACGCCGTCCATGAGTTTCAGGAACTCCAGGCAGGCGAGGCCGATGGGGCCGGCGCCGATGACGAGGACGGTTTCGCCGGGTTTCGGGTTGCCGCGCTGGACGGCGTGGAAGCCGATGGCGAGGGTCTCGACGAGGGCGAGTTGGTCGTAGGAAAGGTCGTTGCCGGGATGGAGCTTACGTGCGGGGACGATGAAGGTGCCTTTGCGGAGGCCGCCGTTGTTGTGGACGCCGATGACCTGGACGCCGGGGCAGCAATTGAGCGCACCTTTCTTGGAGGTCGGCGATTCGGGATCGTTGACGTAGGGCTCGAGCGAGCATTTGTCGCCGGGCTTCACGTTGGTTACGCCTTCTCCGACTGCGACGACCTCGAGGCCGAGCTCATGGCCGGGGGTGCGGGGGTAGGCGAAGAAGGGGAATTTCCCGAGGTAGCAGGAAAGGTCGGTGCCGCAGATGCCCATGCGGTGGGTGCGGACTACGGCTTCGCCAGGGGCGGGATTGCTCTCGTCCGGGCGGTCGATGACGGTGATTTTTTTCGGTTCGGTGAATTCGATGGCGTGCATGGGGATGGGAATGGATATTTGATATTGGGATATTTGATATTGGGGAGAAGACTTGGGTTGTTGGAAGATTTTACTGCAAAGACGCAGAAGTTGAAGAGGGGCGCGGGGGAGGAGGTGAAATCCAAGAAATGATGACTTAATATCCTAATTTCAAATTCCCAATGTCCTTTTAGATTTAATGGTGTGGAAGCCGAGTTCTTTGGTGGGTTGGTTGTCGGCGGTGATGAGCTGTTTGATGGCGTCGAAGACGATCTGGAAGTTCTGGTCGTATTTCTCTTCGAGCTTTTCGATTTTCTCGGCGAGGAGCTTGTTGGACTGCATCAGGGACCGGAGCTGGACGAAGGTGCGCATGATGGCGATGTTGACCTCGACGGCGCGCTGGGAACGGAGGACAGAGGAGAGCATGGCGACGCCCTGCTCGGTGAAGGCGTAGGGGAGGGTGCGGCGGCCACCGTGGGAACTTGAAATCGCAATTTGCGATTTCAAGTTGGGGGTGCTTTTTGAGGTCACAATTTGTGACCTTGAACTTGAGGTCACAAATTGTGACCTCAAGTTTTCCAGTTCTTCCTCAGTGAGTTCGAACATGAAGTCGGGAGGGAAACGGTCGATGTTCCTTTTGACTGCCTGATTCAAAACTTTTGTTTCGACCCCGTAAAGCTCTGCGATGTCGGAATCGAGGATGACGTTTTCGCGGCGGAGTCGGATGACGAGAGGTGCGAGTTGGTCGGGGATGAGGGAGATCGACACGGGTTTGGAGGCCGCTTTTTTGGCGGGGGGCTTCTTGGCGGTGTGCTTCTTCGGGGGCATGATGGACTTTGCTGCGGACTAAAGTCCGCGCTCCTGTCAGTTGTTTTCCGGAAGGCCTTCCTTGTGGCCTATGTCTTTCACGGGTTCGAAGATGGCGAGGACTTGTGCGAGGAGGTCGCGGTCGAGGGGGGCGGCGAGCCACTCGGCCCATTTGGCGATGTTCTTGGGGTTGGCGGAGCCGGCGATGGTGGTGGCGATGCCGGGGTGCTCGCAGGAATATTGGATGGCGAGCTGGGCGATATCGACGCCGTTGTCGGCGCAGAGTTTTGCGGCGTCGCGGGCGGCCTGTTTGACGTTTTCCGGTTCCTTGAGCCACTCGGGGAGCTCGGCGTTGGTGAGGAGGCGGGCGGAGAAGGGTCCGGCGTTCATGGCACCGATGTTTTTCGCTTCGAGGCGGGGGAGGAGTTCGGTGGCGAACGAGGTGTTCTGGAGGGTGTAGCGGTTGTAGCTGAGCACGCAGTCGATCTCATCCTCGATGTGGTCGAGGACGGTATGGAAGGTTTTCATGGGGTAGCAGGAAAAACCGATGGCGCGGACTTTGCCCTGCTCCTTGAGTTTCACCAGGGCGGGGAGGGTTTCCTCCCAGATCTGTTCGAGCGGGACGAACTCGACATCGTGGAGGAGCATGATGTCGAGGTGATCGGTCTTGAGGCGCTGTAGGGAGATGTGGGTGGATTCCTCGACGCGCTTCGCGGAGAAATCGAAGTGGACATCGGAGTAGCGGCCGAGCTTCGAGCCCAGCAGATAGGAATCGCGCGGGATACCCTTGAGGCCGAGGCCGAGCATGATTTCCGACATGCCGCGGCCGTAGAAGGGGGAGGTGTCGATGAAGTTCATGCCGAGATCTAGGGCGGTCTTGGTGGAGAGCATCGCCTCATCGAGGGAGATGGATCGGAACTCCGCGCCGAGCGAGGATGCGCCGAAGGAGAGGATGGGGAGGTCGATGCCGGATTGGCCGAGTGGACGGGTGGGGATCATGGTGTTGATTTTTTTGAAGAGGTTTACCGCAGAGGCGCGGAGGTCGCGGAGGGTCGCAGAGAAGAATTTTTAACCACGGAGGGCACGGAGTTCACAGGGATTAAGATATGGGATATTGGAAATTTGATATTGGGTTTCTCTGCGTTCCTTTGCGACCTTTGCGTCTCTGCGGTGAAAAATCAGAGAACGCTGCGGATGGATTGGATGGTTTGGGTTGCGGCGGATTTGGGGTCGGGGAGGGGGAGGATTTCGGCGGAGAGGTGGCCGGTGTAGTTGATTTCCCTGAGGGCGGCGACGATGGGCTTGGGATCGGTGTGGCCGAGGCCCATGGCGCGGCGGTTGGAATCGGCGTAATGGACGTGGCCAACGTGTTTTCCGGCGGCGCGGATGGAGGCGGCGAGATCGGCTTCCTCGATGTTCATGTGGAACAGGTCGGCGAGGAGGACGATGTTCTCCAGGGAGTTCGCCTCGATGAAATCGGCACCGTCGGTGAGGCGGTTGATGAGGTTGGTCTCGTAGCGGTTCAGCGGCTCGTAGATGAAAGGGACGTTGTATTTCGCGGCGGCTTTCCCGGCGATGTGGAGGGCGTCGGCGAGCCATTCGAGGGCTTGATCCTTGGATGCTTCACCGCCGTGTTTTCCTTGCATGGAGCCGAGGATGGCGGGTGCGCCGAGCTGGCCGCCGAAGGCGATCATTTGTTCGAGGAAATCGAGTGCGGCGACGCGCTTTTCGAGGGATGGGTCGGTGAGGGAGAGGCCGTGTTTCACCATGCCCGCTCCGGTTCCTACGGCGGCGATGCCGAGTCCGTGGGTTTGGGCGAGGGACTTGATTTGATCGACGGAAAAGGCATCGGGGCCAGGGAGGAAAAGTTCGACGTCATCGAAACCGGTTTGCTTGGCTAGGGCGAAGCCTTCGGCGAGAGGCTGGTGGAAAACGAAAGGCCCGGCGGCGGCTTCGGGGACTTGGCAGAGGGTGACGGCGGTGCGCATGAAACTTTAAATTTTGAATTCTAAATCCGAAGGAAGATTCGGGTTGTCGCGATTTCTGAATCGCGGTTCCTTTCTTAGACGGATTCCAGGATGATGTTGCCGTAGGCGGTGGTGTCGCCGGTGCGGATGAGGCCGATGGCGTTGGGGACGAGTTTCTTGAAATCGTTGTGGGGGAGGCGGGTGACTTCGACGGACGGGTAGAGCCCTTTGAATCCGTTGAAGGAGGTTTCGTATTTCGCGACGACTTCGGTCGGGTTGGTGGTGAGGAATTCCTCGGCCTGCCAGATGCGCCCGACCTTGAAGTTGTCGTGCAGGAGATCGAGGAGATCGGTGATCGTGGGGATGCCGCGGCAGAGGGCGATGTCCACCGTTTCGATCTCGTCCCAAAACGGAAAGGCCCAGTCGGCGCTGACCAGGGTGTTCGTGTGCCGGATGCGGGCGAGGAGGTGGAGGATGTCGGGGTTGAGGATTCCTTGTTGGATCATGGTCGGATGTGCGTCGGGGCAAAGTTACGTGGATATGGCAAGAAATTGTAAGGATTTTCATGAGGGATTCAACAATTCTAGAAGTGGCTTCAAAAGTCCCACCGCAAGAAAAGCTGCACCAGATGTGGCGGTTCCGCTGATCTGACCGTCTATCTGGCCTGATCTATCCGACTTTTTGACCGCTTCTAAAGTTTCCAACCGTGTTTCTGACTTGGGATGATATTTTCCCGCAGAGGGACTTCACACCCATCGAAGTCGAAACGTTCTCCCATTTTATGGGGAGTTGGGACATTGATTTCTTTTTCCAATCATTCAAGTGATGACTTTTGATGATGACCACTTCATAGACGCAAGAAACCCCGCCCGGGTGAATCCGGACGGGGTTTGTGCATAGCTTACGACAGCTAAGAGCTATGGAGGATTACTCGGGGAGAATCAGACGGTAGAACTCCTTTTCCTCGATTTTAGGGAAGGTGAGTTCCAAGTCGTCGAATGTTTCAAAGCCGCCGAGATCGTCGGACTTCTGGACTGGCATGGTGAGCGTGACGTTTCCACCGCTCGCCTGAACCAGCAGGTTGCCCGAGCCGCGCAGGTCTTGGATGGAATCCTCGGTGTATAGGTCGAAGGCCGCCGGGTCGCCCGTGACGTTCGTCTGGCCGAGCTGGATGTCAGTCGCTTGCTTCGCCGCGATTGCGGCGAGTTGCGTGGTGGGATTAAGTTCGCTCACATCCGGGTTGGTGCCAAGCGACTCCTCGACCTGGTCGAGCAAACCATCGGAGTCGCGGTCGGAGATCGCTAGGATGCGTCCCTCCGGGGTGGCGTCGTAACGGCTGTCGCCGTCGATCGCCGGACCGGTTCCATTCGCCGTACCGTCGAGGCTGATGATGTAATCCGCCAGCGCCTGTTGGTCGGTCTGCCCCAGCGTTGTGAACGGATACTGCACGCTGGTGTAGTAAACCGTGCCACCGCCAGTATAGCGGAACCACTGGTCGCCGCCATTGGCACTGAAGGCCGGCATGGCGATGTCAACCGTCACACCTTCCACCGGTTCGCCGGCAACGATCAGGTCGGTGCCGTTGTTGAGTTCTGCGGAAACGACTCGCACACCGGGCGTAGTGACCACATCCGTGCCGAGCAACAAGCCAGCCTTGGAAATGTCGTAAACGACTTTCATGCCAGCCACTTGGGCGAAGCGTCCGTTTGAACCCGAGGCATTCACGCCGTTGGTTGCATCGATGTCGCTGGTTTTCGAGTAGGCGTTTTCCAGCAGCAGCTTGAGGTCTGCGGTGGTAACGTCCTCAACCACTGCGACGAAGTTGCCGAACGGCGAGACGCTGAATGTGGTCGCGAGTGTAACGTTGCCAGGCGCGATGTTGGCACGAATGCCGCCGCCATTGGCCATGGCGACCTGCGGCGCATCCACACCGAAAGAAGCGGCGAGCGCCTGCGCTTTTGCAAGATAGGCATCGGCCACAAGGTTGCCCACCGGTTGCTCCTTGGAGCGGATGTTGCCGCTGCTGGCACCACCGGTCATGCCGGAGACGTTGTTGGCGATCACCGTGGCGGCAAGACTATCGAGATAGGTCTGAACCGGTGCGATGTCGGCGAGGACAGCAGCATCGGCGGCGTAGCCGTTGGCGGCACTAAGCGTGTCCGAAACGATCAGCGCCGGGTTCGAACTCGGATCAACGGTCACGTTGCCCGCATCGAACGACAGAGTCAGACGGTTCAGGTAGCCGTAATTGCCGCCACCGGTGATGATCGGAATGTTGTTTCCACCAAGGTCGGTGGCGGTGCTGATGAGCGGGTAGCTGTTCACGATCGTATCATCCGCGTTGGCGGAAGAACCGCCAGCCACGCCGTCGGCACCAAGGTAAACACCGGTGTCGATCACGCTGGCGGGTGCCGCAGGACCGTACACGTCGCGGGGCGAATCCGCACCGTTGGTCACGAGCAGCTCATCTCCGCCTCCGGCGACGATCACGTCGACTCCAGCGGAGAGCGATGAAACCAGTGCCTGGTCGGTGCTGAGTCCCTGCAAGTGACTGACGAGGACGATGGCGTCCACATTCTGGCCGAGCAGGCTCGCGATTTCGGTATTCACCGCAGTCGCAACCGCACTGATGATGGTGTTTCGCGGCGAGCTGATGAAGGGCAGGTTATCAGTGGTGGCACCGATGATGCCGACCTTCTTGATGCCACTCTCGGTGGGAACTTCCACCACGGTGCTGCGAGCCACATTGCCAGCGTTTACCTGGGCGAGCATGTCGGCTTCATTGGTGAAGTCGAGGTTGGAGCTCAAGTAAAGGGCCGGATTGGTGGTCTGGGCATCGCCAATGAACTCGGCGAGCACGTCCGGACCGAAGTCGAACTCGTGGTTGCCAAGGGCGAAGGCATCGTAGCCGATGCGGCTGAGGGCGAGGGCATCGTAGAAGGTGCGCGAACCGGGCGCACCGCTGTTGAGGCTTGCGGAAAACTCAGCACCGGCAAGGAAACTGTCACCGGCATAAACCTCGACAACTCCGTGACCAAGATTGGTAAAGAAGTCATGGTGTTTATCCATAGCCGTCTTGAACCGGGCAACACCACCGTGGTTGGCACTGTCGCGGTAGCTGAACAGATCGGACTCTCCATCGTTGTTGTGAAGGATGGTAAGTTTGAAACTGTCCGTTGATTCCAACGAATAGATGCCAATGCCACCCTCGACACCATCGTCTGAGATGCCTTCGTAGCCGAAGATCGCGAGACCTTTACCGGTCGGACTCGCTGCGGCGGGAACGAACTGGGCCGTCTCAGGCGAGATGAGGGCGTTGTCGCGGTTGTTGATGTAACTCACCGGATCGGGGGACGCCGGGTCCGACAAATCGACCAGCACGACGCCGTTCTGGCGCTCGCAGCCGACGATGGCGTAGTTGATGCCGCCGATATTGGCGATGGCTACAGCTTCCGGCTCAGGCCCCTTGTCGTCGGAACGTGCATCCCGTGCAGCCGGATCACCGCCGTCATTGGAGTTGTGGCGGGTGGGATCCTGGGCCAGGAGGTAGGATTCCAGAGGCAGGTGGGAAACGCGGGTAAGGCTGGATTCGACGGAGTCGTATTCCCAGACGGAGATGCCGCGGGAACCCATCGCAACGATGTCGGTCAATACCGCGCCAGTACCACCCACGGTGGATTGATCGATCAGGATGTTCAGTTGGCCCAATTGGTTTTTGTTAGTGACAAGTGCCGACAGTTCGGCCTCGGTTACCGGTCCGCTTCCGTCGTCATAGACGGGGGTATCGGCGATTTCTGCAAGGTTGTCGTCGTAGGTTCTGGCGCGGGTGATGTCCGAATCATCCGGGCGGGCGTCGCCCTCGTCGGCCGTGACAACATAGGTGCTGCCGCCCTGTTCAAAGACCGCGATGGCATCGGGCATGTGCAGACCCTTGATCAGGGTGTTGATATTCGCGGCGTTGTCATTGTTGGTGACATCGGCTGTGTATTGAACCGATCCAAGGGGATGAACTTCCCAAGCCGGTGTGCCGGGGCTAGCGATGAAGGCGGCCAATCCGTCCAACTGGAAGATCGTGTTGTTTTCTTGGGCACCGACGAACATGGCGTCGCCAGTCGCATCGAAGGCAATATACTCGGGCTCGATCTCGCCTGCAGTGCCGTAGCGCACACCGGTGAGCGTTGTCGCGGTGAAATCGACGTTCACATGGGTCGCGGCCGCGGCTGCGGCGAAATTGCCAGTGGTCACGGCACTGAGATTATAAAGGGAAACCGAGCCGTTCTGATTACTGCCGGGAATCGAGGTTCCAGAAATCGTATCCCAAGCATACTCGCCCTCGTTGGCGACGGCCACGATGCCGGTGCTTGAAATAGCGACCATGTCCGGATGGTAACCGGTGGCGGTCTGGCCCTCGATGCTGCCGTCGGTCACATCGAAGAAAACGATACGCCCGATTTGTGGGATGCTTAGGTTGCCAGAGGTATTGACCGCCGGATCATCGATCTGAACGACCAATGCGCCCAGTCCGGTGCCACGCGGGTCGAGCGCCACGGAGCTAACCGATCCGAAATTGGTCACCGCAGAGGCCGCGTCGATCGAAAATTGGTATTGATACTTCTGGTTCGCATCGATCCACTTGAAGACTGATACGCCGCCGTTCGGATTGTCCGTCACGGCAAGGAAGAAGTCGCTGCCGACTTTGGCATGCGAGATCACCTCGCCGGATCCGACGCCCGTTGCGATGGCTTGGTGAAGGTTGGAGACAGGGGTGGCGAAGACGCTCGGCATGGCGAGCGCAAACAGTGTGTGTATTAACGTAATTGGTTTCATTCGTGCTTATGACTGGTAGCACGCGCAAAATAGTGGCGGCGTCGCATCGGCCAATGGCATTTCTGTTACGATAAAATCAGTGACGATAAAGTCATCAATAGGAGCGCTCTCGATGACAATTCTTTTACTATCGAACTAGAGCCCGTGCTTCGCCTTCACCTGCTCGATTTCCTCGGTGAGGGATGACCAGCGGGTGTAGGCGAGTTCGAGCGTCTTGGTGACTTTCTCGACCGCGTTGGTGGTCTGGCGGAGCTTGTCGGCATCGCCGGAAATTTCCTGGTTGGAGAGGGCGGCGGTGAGGGTGGCTTGGGCGGCTTCCTGCTCGGCGATCTTTGCTTCCAGTGTTTCCAGTTCCTTTTCGAGAGGCGCGAGGATCTTGGTTTTCGCTTCGCGTGCCTGGGCTTCGAACTTGCGTTGTTCCTTGCGGTTCACGCCGGGGACGGATTCGTCAGCTCGTTTTGGCAAAACGACCTTACCCACCTCGGCATCCGCAGTGGTGGCGGGGGGGGCATTCGACGGACGCTTCGGCGAAACGTCCCTACCTGATTTTTCCTCCGCCTTTTTGTCGAGGTAGTAGGCGATGTTGCCGTGGAAGAGTCGGGGCTGCTCGCCGGGGCGGAACTCGAGGGTTTTCGTGACGAGCTGGTCGAGGAAATCGCGGTTGTGGGATACGATCATCACGCTGCCGGGATAATCTAACAGCGCGCGCTGGAGCACGCCCTGCGACTGCATGTCGAGGTGGTTCGTCGGCTCATCGAGGATGAGGAAATTCGCGGGCTTCAGCAGCATGCAGGTCAGCGCGACGCGGGAGCGTTCGCCGCCGGAGAGCACTCCGATTTTCTTGAAGACATCGTCGCCCGTGAAAAGGAAGCAGCCGAGGATGTTGCGCACCTGCGGCATCGCATCTCGGGAAGCAACGGCTTGGACGGTTTCGAGGATGGTGAGATTGGGATCGAGCTCGTCGGCATGGTTCTGGGAGAAGAACGAGGGCGCGACCTTGTGGCCGAGCGTGACATCTCCCGCATCGGCTTCCTCCTGGCAGGTGACGAGGCGGCAGAAGGTGGACTTGCCCGCACCGTTGGGTCCGACGATGGCGAACTTCTCGCCCTTGTTGATCTCGAAATCGAAGCCGTTGAAAATCTGGAGCGGGCCGTATGCTTTCGAGACGGCCTCAAGTTTCGCGACGGTGTGGCCGGAGTTCGGCGGGGGTGGGAATTTGAAATTCATCACTGCGTCGTCGCGTTCAGGCTCGGGGATGCGGACGACTTTCGCCAGCAGCTTGATGCGGGATTGGACGAGGGTGGCCTTGTTGGCGGAAGCGCGGAAGCGGTCGATGAAGCGCTGGGTTTCCGCGATCTCGCGTTGCTGCGCGGTGTATTGCTTGAGCTGGATATCTTTCCGCAGGACGGACTCACGCTCGAAGTAGGAAAAGTTTCCCGCGTATTCCTCCGCGCGGCCGTGGGCGAAGGCGATGGTGCGCGTGCAGAGTGTATCTAACAGCGCGCGGTCGTGGGAAATGAGGAGGATCGCGCCGGGGTAGTTTACGAGGTATTGTTCGACCCAGAGCTGGGTCTCGATGTCGAGGTGGTTCGTCGGCTCGTCGAGGAGCAGGACTTCAGGCTGCTGGAGGAAAAGCTTGGCCATGGCGATGCGCATCTGCCAGCCGCCGGAGAACTCCGAGCAATCGCGCTTGAAATCCTTTTCCTGGAAACCGAGGCCTTTGAGCACCGACTCGATCTTCGGTTTCATCAGGTCGGGATCGTTCGCGTAAAGCTTGAGCTCCAGCTCACCGATCTCCTCTAACAGGTCGCCATAGGGTGATGAGCGCGGATCCATTTTCACGAGTTCATCGGAAAGGCGATCCACCTTTTCCTTGAGCGCCATGACCTCGCCGAACGCGGATTGCGTCTCGTTCCAGAGCGTGCGGCCTTTCACGTGGATGCCTTCCTGCGGGAGGTAGCCGATCTTGGTGCCCTTGGGCGCGGAGATCTGGCCGCCGCTGGCGGGGATGATCCCGGCGATGCATTTCATCAGCGTGGATTTCCCGGCTCCGTTGTGCCCGGCGAAGGCGATGCGCTCGCGCGGCTGGACGGAGAAGGAGAGGTTGTTGAAAAGGACGCGCGCGCCATATTGGACGCGAAGTGTTTGGACGGAGATCATGGAAGGCGGGCAGGTTGCATACCTCCGGGCGTTGGTCAATGGCGGAACCGGAATGGTGGCGGATGTCGTGATTGATATTCAACCGCGAATGGGAGCGAATGAAGGGGTCAAATTCTCCCCGTAAGGGAATGTGGAAGCGAAACCCGTATTGCCACTTCCCGCGTATCCCATACGTTTTCCCTGCCATGCGCCACATCGCACTAATGCCGTTCGGAAGCGCCGGGGATGTGTTTCCTTTCATCTGGCTTGGTAAACTCCTGATGGCGCGGGGGCATCGTGTGACGATGGTTTCCACCGTGGTTTTCGCGGAGGCGGCGGAGGCGGCGGGTATCGGATTCGTGGGCTTGGGGACGGATGAGGAGCTCAAAGCCATCCAGAATGATAAGCGCATCTGGAAGCTCGGGATCGGGACAAAGGTGGTGCTGGATCATGCGGTGGCGTGGTCGCCGCGCTATCTGGAGGCGGTTGGGAAACTCAGAGAGGTGGATTTGATCATGGCTCCGCTGACCGCATTCGGCGCGAGGATGGCGAGGGAGAAATACGGCATTCCCTTGGTGACCGTGCACCTCCAGCCGATGGTTTTCATGAGCTGCCATGAGACCCCGCTGCTGCATCCATCCCTGAAGTGGTTCCGTGTGCTGCCGGTTTGGGCGAAGCGCTTTCTTTTTTCCCTGCCGAACGCCGTCGATCTACTGGCACTTCCCGGCATGCGGAAAATCTGCTCCAAGCACGGGATCGAGCCGCCGAAAAGCCTGTGGCGTGAGTGGTGGGACTCGCCCGATGGCGTGCTCGCGCTTTTCCCCGAGTGGTTCGGGGCACCCCAGCCGGATTGGCCGACCAACCTCTTCCAAGCGAATTTCCCCATGGAGGATCTCACCGCCGAGATGGCGATGCAGCCGGAGCTCGCGGATTTCCTGGCCTCCGGGGAAAAGCCCGTCGTCTTCACGCCCGGCAGCGCGAACGTGCAGGCGGAAAGGTTTTTCGCATCGGCCGCAAAGGCGGTGAGACGGCTGGGCATCCGGGCGGTGTTCGTCACGCGGATGGGAAACCAAGTCCCCGTCGGGATGGAGAGCCGCATCCTGCAGGTCGATTTCGTCCCGTTCAGCAAGCTGCTCGGCCACGCCTCCGCCTTCGTCCATCACGGCGGGGTGGGGACGATGGCGCAGGGCTTCCGCGCAGGCGTGCCGCAGCTCGTCATGGCCATGTCACACGACCAGCCGGACAACGCCGAGCGCCTGCAAAAACTCGGTGCGGGCATCGCCCTCATGGCGCGGGATTTCACCCCGGAGCGCGTGACCAAAGAGCTAGAAAGGCTCCTTAACGATAACGCCTTTGCACAGGCGGCGGAGGTGTGGAAAAGGACAACGGAAGTGCCAAGCGATGTGGCGGAGATGATCCGGTGGATCGAGGCGCGAATGAGTTGCGGATAGTGGAAAGGGTTCGTGAGAGCGTGAGGATGGGCGTCTTTTGCGAGATGAAATCCGTTGCGCCGCGCTGTGCGGCGGGTCAATCTGCTCCCGCCCATGTCCGCAAGCACTCCCGCCGTCGAGATCCGCCACCTCGTGAAGGATTTCAAGACCTCCTTCAAGCGCCAGCCGCTGCGCGCCGTCGATGACGTGTCGATCCGCATCATGCCGGGCGAGGTTTATGGCTTGATCGGCCCGAACGGTTCCGGGAAATCGACGACGATGAAGGCGCTATTGGGCCTGGTCGCGCCGACCTCCGGGCAATGCGCGATCTTCGGGAAGGATTCGCTGAAAGTGGACTCGCGCAACGAGGTCGGTTTCCTTCCTGAGAATCCCTACTTTTACAAACACCTCAGCGGCAAGGAGACCTTGGAATTCTACGGCAAGCTCTGCGGCATACGCGGCTCGACCCTGAAAGACCGCGTGGCGGAACTGCTGGAGCTCGTTGACCTTACGGACGCGAGCCATCGCCGGATCGGCGGGTATTCGAAAGGCATGCTGCAACGGATCGGGCTAGCGCAGGCGCTGATCCAGAGGCCGCGGCTTGTGATCCTCGATGAGCCGACGGCGGGGGTGGATCCCATCGGCTCGCGCGAGATCCGGGACCTGATTTTCAAGCTCCGCGAGCAGGGGATCACGGTGTTCCTGTGCTCGCACTTGCTGGAGCAGGTGCAGGAGGTATGCGACCATGTCGGGATCATTTTCCGGGGGAAAATGGTCAAGGAGGGCAGGCTTGAGGATTTGATCGCCATCGAGGATCAGACGGAGCTGATCCTGAAAGACGCCGATCCGGAGCTGATCGCGGAGATCACGGCGCTGATCGCACGCGACGCGAAGGCCGAACTCATCCGCAGCGGCAGGCCCCGAACCACGCTGGAGCGCTTGTTCCTGCGGGAGACTAGGAAATAACCCCCCGATACCTTTTCGAAATGAACCCGTTTTCCTCACTCACTGACCACTCCGCCCGCATCGCGGTGATCGCGCTCCACGCCTTCACGCAGCTTGTGCGGATGAAGGTGTTCTATTTCCTCGCGTTCTTCGCGCTGATCCTGATCGCCAGCAACTTCTTCAATCTGCCCCAGCACGAGGGGCCGGAGGCGGCGGGGATTGATGTGCTGCGCGCCATCAAGAGCTGGTCGCTTGGAGCCATGACGCTTTTTTCAGTGGTGCTTTCGATCGTTTCCACCGCATTGCTGCTGCCCAAGGATGTGGAGGACAGGACCCTTTACACGATCCTCGCGAAGCCGGTGCCGAGGCTCGATTACCTTGCGGGAAAATTGCTCGGCGTGCTGCTGCTGGTGTTCGTTTCGCTGGCGATGATGGACGCGCTGATGACCGGCATCCTGCATATCCGGACGAATATGGTGCTTGCCGATCAGATGGCCTTCGCGGAAACAAACGGCTGGTCGGCGGGGGAAATGGAGTCTTTGAAAAAAGACATCCTCGCGCAGGGGTCGAGCGCGTCGCTGCAAGGGGCCGTGTTTGCGGTTTTCCTGCGTGCCGCCATCATCGCCTCGCTGGCGCTGCTGATCTCGACCTTTTCAACAAGCACGCTTTTCACCACGATCATCGCGTTCCTGATCTATTTCATCGGCCACTTCCAGGCGGATGCGCGGGCTGCCTTCCTGAGCCAGGAGGCGGGCATGAGCGATAGCGTCTTCGCAAGAATCGTCACCTTGCTGGTGGCGCTGGTATTGCCGGATTTCCAGCTTTTCAACGTGATCGACGCAGTGATCGAGGGGCAATTGCTGCCGTGGGTGATGGTAGGAAAGCTCACCTTGATGGCGTTGTTCTATGCGGTGTTCCATATCATAGCGTCGTGGCTGATCTTCGCGAAAAAGGAATTCTGAACCGATGACGCAAGGGAAACGATATGCCGTCCTCGGCCTGGCGATCCTCGCGGCGGGCGGGCTGCGCATGCCTTTCGAACGGCAGCTTACGGTTGATCTTCATGAGGCGGGGCTGCTGCCGCCCAAGATGGAGCAGCGCACCGGCGAGAAGATCGGGCAGACGTTCTCGGCGGTATCGCTGGGCGGCCTGCGCACGCTTGTGGCCACATTCATGAATCTCAGGGCCTTCACCTTTTTCACGGAACAGCGCTGGAGTGAGGTGGGTGACACCTACGAGCTGATCGTGGATCTCGCGCCGCGCACACGATATTACTGGGACACGGGGAGCTGGCACCAGTCATACAACGCGGCTTCCCATTATCTCTACGGCTCGGAGCTCCCCCCGCTGCGGCGCAAGGCGAACTGGCGGGCCTCCATCGTGCGCGGGCGCGAGTTCCTTGAGCGCGGCATCCGCAACAATCCCGATGACCCGATCCTGAAACACCGGCTGGGCACCCTGCTTTCCGATCCCAACAAGATCGCGGCGTTCGGCAATCCGGGTGAGGCCTACGAGCAGGCATACGAGGCCTACATGTCGGCGGCCAGTCTCGATAATGCACCGGGTTTTTCCAGGCGCTTTGCGTTCTACTCGCTGGCCCGCGTGCCGGGCAGGGAAAGTGACGCGCTCGAACTGCTGAGGAAAATCGAATCGGAGGGCGGGCGGTTGCCCCCTACCATCAACGGATTATCCTACACATTGAAGTATCACGAGAATCCATCCCGGCCCGTCATGGCACTGATCGATTCCATTTTCCCATCCCGCGATGCGGCTTACGAAACCCTCTCCAGCCAGTGGCAGCGCACGCGCGACCGCTTTCCGATGTTTGGTGTCGCCGAGGCCATCGCCCTTCTTGAAAGCGACCTTGGGATTGCCCGGGAGGCGAGCGTGCTGAGGCAAGACCTGCCGCTTCCGCTGAATCCCGACGACTATTTCGCCCCGGGCAAATGACCGCCCGCTCCGGACAAGCTTCATTTGCTCAGCCTAGGGAAATCGCTGGCGCTTCGCTTTAAGCTTCCCAATACAGGGCAGGAATTTGACTGTTTCCCCATGCCCAGTTATCAACCATTCCAGCAATTGTTCGAGACCTTCGGCAGGCCGCCCGAATCCCACTCGGAATCCGTAAACCGATCATCCAGGGAAGCCCTCAAAGGATGGCTGGATTCCCCGATCGGAAAGTCCGGCCATTGCATGCTTTTGAAAGCCCCCCGCGCTGGCCATGGCAAGACCCATTTGCTGACAACTCTTCTGCACGAAATGGGTGGCAGCCATGAGTTTGTTCCCCTGCACGCTGTCGGCGGCAGCCGCATCGACTCATCCACCGTTCTCAATGACATCCTCCGGCGTCTTGTGCGTGGCCTGCCCGCCGCAGGCGGACTGACGGTACTCGATCTCGCCGCGAGGAGGTTGTTCTCCGCGGGTCTCCAACCATTGGTCAACTCCGGCGAAGTGCCTTGCCAGGATCGTGAGGCGGCGCTGGTCGCCCTGTGCAACCGCCCTATCGAGACCTTTGATTTCCACCATCCCAACGCCGTGACGGCGCGTTGGGCGAAGGACAACTTCGAACTTCTCGGGCCGCGCCTTGCCCTTGAACTTTCCCAGCGCAACGGACTCTCGCTCCGTGAGGTTTCCTTTTGGGTGGACGTCATGTTCCTTTTCTCGTCAGCCGAGATCGACAACCCTGAGCGGGTCCGGACGCTCACCGCGCAGGTGTTCGACAACCCGTTCTCCGAGGCTGTAGCAAACGAGCGCCTCATCGCCCTGCTGGGACTGCTCACCACGCTGCTCCGTGTGGTGCTCGTAGCGGACGAACTCGAGGGTTTCTCCCTCGACGAAAGCGCGGCGCTGCGTTTCGCTTCGTTCATCTGTGCGCTCAGGCAATCCGTCGAGCGCCTGGATGTGATTGTTTCAGTCAATCAAGACATTTGGGAGAGCGCCTTCTTGCCCCGCCTTAGCGCCGGTCTCACCGATAGGCTTTCCGAATTGGCCGTTGAGCTCGAGCCGCTCGACCATGGCGGAGTGGTTGCCATAATCGAATCCCGTTTCCCCGGCGAAGGAGAGAGTATCGCACCGAAAATCCGTGCCACTCATGCCCGCGGCGTCCTTGCCGAAGCCGCCCGAACCCGGTCATCCAAGGACAATACCGAACCCGCGGATCCCGCCCGCGCCGATCAAATCGCGTCTTTCGCGGTTGCGCCAGAAACGCCCGAAACGGCTTCCCCGGCACCAACCGGCCGGCAACCCGGCGAAGCCGACCCCCTTCCGCCTGGCACCGGCAGCGGTGCCGTCGAATGGCCTGCGCCGGATCTGAATGCGCCGAAAGCCTTCGCGGACACCGAGGATTTCGTTCCCGCCACCCCATTGCCCCCTGCCGCAGCGTCCGTCTCCCTTGCTTTCGACGACCCATCCCCATTCCGGTCCAAAACCATTCAGAATAGCCCGATCCATGACCGCATGGAGCAGCTGCCCGGTGCGGAAACGGGATCCCAATCTCTCCATGATCTGCCGTCTCCGGCTCCGCACCCGCCCGCCGGCGAACCGGCATTTACGGCTGCGGCAAATCCCGCTGCGGAGAAAGCTTCAGACCGCGTCGATGAGCTGCTGCGTCAGTTTCGCGAGCGTTACGGGAAATCATGAGGCGGAAAAAGCGCGATAAAGCCCTTGCGATGACGGTCGCTTTGGGTGCTTATTTCCGCCGACCGAATCCATGAGCATTTCCACCGAATATGAGTCCCCGGACACCTTGGGGCGCGCCGCGAAAGCCGTCGAATCCTACAAGGAGAAATACCACGAAGAGGCGGACGACCTCGTCGGTGAGCGCATGACCCTGAACATGGGGCCTTCCCACCCGGCCACCCACGGAGTGCTCCGCCTGATCCTCGAACTCGATGGCGAGGTGATCCACTCCGCCGATCCGGATATCGGTTTCCTGCATCGCGGCGACGAAAAGATCGCGGAAAACATGCATTACAACCAGTTCGTACCCTACACGGACCGGCTCGATTACCTTGCGCCCCTCGCCAACAACGTCGCATACGCCTGCGCCGTTGAGAAACTGATGGGCTGGGAGCTGCCACCGCGCGGACAGGCCTTGCGCGTGCTTTGCTGCGAACTCGCGCGCATTTCCGCCCACATGCTCGGGGTGGGTGTTTGCGCGATGGACGTCGGCGCGATGACCGTTTTCCTCTACACCTTCACGGAGCGGGAAAAAATCTATAACCTCTGCGAGCAGCTCACCGGGGCGAGGTTCACCACCTCCTACACCCGCGTCGGCGGCCAGCTCCGCGACATGCCGCCGGGCTTCGATGCCGCCGTCCGCACGTTCCTGGAAGAGTGCGAGGTCGCCATCGGCGAGATTTCCAAGCTCCTCGACAACAACAAGATTTTCCGCGACCGCATGATGGACATCGGCGTGATCACCCGTGAATCCGCCATTTCCTTCGGTATGACCGGGCCGAACCTCCGTGCCTCAGGCGTTGACCGCGACCTGCGGAAAAACAGCCCCTACCTCGGCTACGAGAAATACGATTTCGACGTGCCCATCACCGAGGAAGGCGATTGCTACGCGCGCTACCAGATCCGCATGGAGGAGATGCGGCAGTCGATCCGCATCTGCCGCCAGGTGCTCGACACCATGCCCACAGGCTCCGTGAACATCGCGGATCCGAAAGGCATGTTGCCCGCCAAGGAGCGCGTGGCGATGTCCATGGAGGAACTCATCCACCATTTCATCATCGCCACCCAGGGCATCGACGCGCCCGAAGGCGAGGTCTATTTCGCCGCCGAAAACCCCAAGGGCGAGCTCGGCTTCTACATCCACTCCAAGGGCGGCGGCGTCCCGAACCGCCTGAAAATCCGCAGCCCCTCGTTCTGCAATCTCTCCATCGTCTCCAAGCTCCTCCCCGGCCACATGGTCTCGGACATCCCGGCCATACTGGGATCCCTGGATTTCGTGATGGGCGAGTGCGACCGTTAAAACCCAAACACCATGAAAACGACACTAACCATCGCCATTGCGATTTCACTCGTCCTGCCGCTCTCCGCCGCCTTCGAGAACTGGACGAACAAGGAAGGCAAAACCGCCCAACTCGATCTTGTGGAAGTGATCGGCGACGCCGACGCGAAGGAAGGCGTCTTCAAGATGCGCAACGGCCGCAATGTCAACATCAAGCAGGCGGATCTCACCGAGGCCGATGCGAAACGCCTCGCCGAGTGGAAGCCCGCCGCACCCGAAGCTCCGGCCGGCGAGCCAAGCGTCTTCGACGAAGTCCTCGATGGCAATCTCGTGATCCTGGATGGCAAGAAGTTCGCGAAGCATGAACTCACCGCCAAGCCGACGAAATACTACGTTTTCTACTACACGGCTTCCTGGTGCCCGCCTTGCCAGGCGTTCACGCCCAGCCTTGTGGACTTCTACGAAAAGAATAAGAACGAAAACTTCGAACTCGTGCTCATCACCAGCGACCGGGACGAAGACTCCATGGAAGGCTACGCCAAGGACAAGAAAATGCCTTGGCCGCAGCTCAAGCAATCCAAGGCTGCATCCTTTAAGAAAAGTTTCGACCACGGGGTCAATGGCATCCCTTCCGTCATCGTCTGCGACCTTGAAGGAAAGATCGTCAGCGCCAACGGGCGCAACCTCGCCGAACTCGAGAAACTCGTAAAATAACCGATGTCATCCTCCTCTCCTGCCGAACTGGTCGCCCCGCAAGAATCCGCTGGCGCGCGTTACTTCCCCGCCTTTACCGTTAGCCCGGAACTCGATTCCGAGGCCGACGGGCGCATCTCCCATTACCCGGAAAGCAAGCGCTCCGCCGTCCTGCCGCTGCTCCACATCGTGCAGCACAAATTCGGTTTCATCTCCTCCGAGGCCATCGATTGGGTCGCCGCGAAGCTCGGGCTGGAGCCGATCAAGGTGCTGGAGGTGGTGACCTTCTATCCCGGCTTCCGCCAGTATGCGCCGGGGAAATACCACATCCGCGTTTGCCGCACGCTTTCCTGTGCCCTCGGCGGCAGCGCCGAACTCATGGACGATCTCTGCAAGGAATTCGGCATCGACCGCGCTTCCGCCGACCCGCACCACCATCCCATCAGTGTTTCACCCTGCGGGAAATACTCGGTCGAATTCGCCGAGTGCCTCGCCTCCTGCGGCACCGCCCCCGTCTGCCTCGTCAACGACGATTTCTACGAGGGCGTGGACGTGGCGATGATGAAAAACGCTTGCGCGGATTGAACTTTACGACCCCGCCGGATCGCTCCGGCGATGGCTTTGGCTAGCCTTTCACGGTGGGCGCAATCACTGATCTGGCGCGCCTCGGAGTGATGGCTCATGTATTCGCCCACCAGCAGGACGCAGGGGATGGCGGGATTTCGCGGGATTTCGCGTGAGGCGCAGACGGCTGGCGAGATCGAGGTTCGCGTCCTTTTCCTTCTGGCCGGTGTATGGGCTGACGCCACCCGAAGAGGAACCGACCGGCGAACAGCAGGGCAGGGTGGCGATGAGACACAGGGAGACATTGCTTATGGTTGGAACTCCGATTTCAAACCCCAAACTTCAAGGCAGAAGGGGCGTTTCCATTTTCTCCACCTTACGGAAAAATGTTTCGAAGTCGCCGCCGGATTCCCCGATGAGATTCCGGAAGGTTTCGGTCTCGCTGTTGTAGGTGATGAGGGGAAGGAGGTGGGCGTTGGTGAGGTCGAGGCGGAGCCACTCCTCCAGTTGCTTGCCGCCCCAGCGGCGCTGGAGGGCACGGGCGCGGGACTTGAGTTCCGAGAGAATGGCGAGCTTGCGTTTCCGCATCTCCCCGGCCGGCAGACGGGAGGCGTAGAGTTCCGTGAGATCGCGGCGGGTGATCTCGATCTCGGAGTAAAAGTCCCGCCGCCGGATCAGGCGTTCCTCGTAGTCCGCAAGGTCGGCGCGGCGGCCTTGCGAGACCAGCCAGCGGCGCACGCCCTCCTCGGCGATGGCGTTGGCGAGGGATTCGTTGAAGGTGGTCTCGCCCTTGCGGAAAACGCGGCGGTGGGTGAGCTCGTGGAAGATCAGCTCCGCGAAATCGATCTCCGGGTAATCGGCGAAGGTGTTGAGCACGGGATCGTGGAAGAAGCCGAGCGTCGAGTAGGCGTCGGTGCCGCCGAGATGGGTTTCGTATCCTTCGGCCTCCAGATTTTTCGCGTAGGCGGTGGCATCCTCCTCCTTGAAATACCCGCGGTAATCCATCTCGCCGACCACGGGGTAACGCCAGGTCTTCGGCTCCAGGGAAAACTCCCGCGCGGCGTAGAGGACGAAGACCACATGCCGCCGCCCGAGATCCGCGTATTTCCCGTACGATGAATCCCCCGGCAGCGCCAGCTCGCGGCTGGCGAAGGCGCAGAGTTCCGCTGTGAGAAGCAGCCTTTTCCGCAAGGCATCGGGGGTCGTGGCGTCGGCGATGACCTCCGCGTTCGGCCTCGATTTCCGCAAGATCTCGACCTGCCCCGCCGCGCCCTGCGAGTAGAACTGCATCGCCCCGCAACCGGTCAGCAACATTACGGGAAGCAGGAGGATAAAGCGCGACACGGCGCAACCATAGGTGAGGGAACGGAAAGTCCAAGGCCTTGCGACATTCCCCGTTTGATTTTCCCGGGAATCGGCTAGGCTGCGCGGCATGAGCATCATCACGAAACGCGGCGACGACGGGGAGACAGACCTGATGTTCGGAAAACGGATCACCAAGACATCCACGCGGATCGCGGCGCTGGGTGCGATCGACGAGCTGAACGCCGCGCTCGGCCTGGCGCGTGCGGCGGATACGGAGGGGCGTCACACCGCGGTCATCGACAGGGTGCAGAACCTCCTTTTCGGGCTGATGGGCGAGCTCGCGTGCCTGCCGGAGGATCTGGGGAGATACAGGGAAAAGGGCTACGCCGCGCTCACGGAAGCGGATCTCGATTGGCTCACGGAAACCGCCATGGAGGCGGAGGCGAAGGGTGTCCGCTTCACGCACTGGGCGGTGCCGGGCGCGGAGGGTTCCATGGCGCGCGCGCACCTCGACCACGCCCGCACCGTTTCGCGCCGTGCCGAGCGCCATCTGCTCATGCTTCACGAAAGCGAAGGCGAAGTACCGCTGACCATCCGGCTTTTCCTCAACCGCCTCTCCGACGCGCTCTGGATTCTCGCCCGCGCTGAGTGAAGCCTTCCCGCCACATTTTCATTCCCTTCGTTTTTCCGAAGGATTAGCTTCCCCGTTACCCGCCCGATGGATGACGCGCTGCAACAACTGATTCGAGACGCCTTCCGCGGCGTGGCGACGGATGTTTTCCTGCTCGAGGACGAGCAACCGCGCATCCGCCGCGAGGGGAAAGTGGTGCCGCTGCATCCCGGCCCGGTGCCGCGTTTCGCGGTCGAGGGGCTTTGGAAATCCTGCGGCATCGACCCCGCCGTCACCAAGGAGGCGGATGTTTCCTGGCAGCTCCCGGAGGGGAAGCGCCTGCGCGTCAACCTCTACCACACGCTCGGGCGCCTCGCGGCGGTGCTGCGGCCCATCCGCGAGGATATCCCGGGCTTGCACAAGCTGGCGATGCCGGCGCAACTCCTGCAATCCTGGATGACGCGCGGCAACGGCCTCGTCCTCGTCACCGGGCCGACGGGTTCCGGGAAATCGACCACCGTCGCCGCATGCCTGAACTGGATCAACGAGAACCAATCGAAGCATATCGTGACGCTGGAGGATCCCATCGAGTTCCTCTTCCAGAACGAAAGCTCGCTCTTCTCCCAGCGCGAGATCCGGCTCGATACGGAGAGCTTCTCCACCGCGCTGCGCTCCGCGATGCGGCAGAGTCCGGACGTGATTTTCCTCGGCGAGATCCGCGATGCCGAGACGGCGGTCACCGCACTGCAGGCGGCGGAGACCGGGCACCTCGTCGTATCCACCATGCACAGCGGCGGGGTGGTGGAAACCATCGAGCGCTTCATCCATCTTGTCGGCGATCAGGGTGAGGGCGCGTTGCAGATGCTCGCCGCGCAGCTTGTCGGCATCATTTCCCAGCGACTGCTGCCCAAGTACGGCGGCGGCCTTTTCCCCGCGCTCGAATACTTCCAGAACGAGGCCGGCACGCGCCGCTGGATCCTGGAAAGGCGCATGGCCGATCTCCAGGATCACATCAACCGCTCCGATGGCACCACGAACTGCTCCGCGCTCGACTACCTCGTCGCCTCCGTGAAACAGAACTACGTGGAGCTGGAAATAGCCCGCGCCGCGTGCGCGAAGCCACAGGATCTCGACCGCGCGATGCGCGGCATCAGCTAACGGAAACGAAACAACATGCCGCGCGAAATCACCGATTATCTGAAAGACACCGTCGCAAGGGGCGGCTCGGATCTGCACCTTTGCGCGTGGGCGCCCGCCTGCGCCCGGGTGAACGGCGCGCTCATTTCGCTCGATGAGGAAACGCTCGATCCCGGCACCGTCCGCGGCCTGATCATCGATACCCTCAGCGAGGCGCAACGCGCTCGGCTGGAGGAGGATCTGGAGCTGGATTATGCGCTGCAAGTGGAGGGCGTGGGGCGTTTCCGGGGGAACGTCCACATCGCGCGCGGCAACGCGGAGGCGGCGTTCCGTTTCATCAGCGAGGAGATCCCGGAGCTGGAGTCGCTCGGCCATCCGCCGGTGATCCATGATTTCTGCGGCCTGCGCGCCGGGCTGGTGCTCGTCACCGGCATCACCGGCTCGGGGAAATCCACCACCCTCGCCTCCATGGTGAAACGGATCTCCGAAACGCGCAGCGGCGTCATCATCACCCTGGAGGATCCCATCGAATACATCTTCCATCACAGCGCATGCCTCATCAAGCAGCGCGAGGTCGGCGGCGATACCCGCAGCTTCCCCAAGGCGCTGCGCCAGTCCCTGCGCCAGGATCCCGATGTCATCGTCGTCTCCGAGCTGCGCGATCTTGAGACGATCCGCATCGCGATCACCGCGGCGGAAACGGGGCACCTCGTGCTCGCCACGCTGCACACCTCGGACGCGCCGCAGAGCATCGACCGCCTGGTGGACATTTTCCCCGCCGAGCAGCAGCCGCAGATCATCACCCAGCTGGCCGGTGTGCTGGAGGGCATCATTTCCCAGCGCCTCCTGCCCCGCGCCGATGGACCCGGCCGCGTGCTCGCCGCCGAGGTGCTGCGCCCCAGCTGCGCCATCCGGAACTGCATCCGCGAGCGCAAGATGGAGCAGGTCGTCGGTCTGATGGAGATCGGCTTCAAGGAGGGGAACCGCACCATCGACCAGAGCCTCACCGCGCTCATCGAGGCGGGCCTCATCACCCGCGAGGAAGCCCTTTTCAACGCCCGCGAGCGTAACCTCTTCGCCGAAAAACCGAAGGCCGCACAGAAACCCAAATCGATCTGGAACTCATAACCCATGGAACCCCGGCACATCCGCTACATCCTCACCCGCTCCGGAGCAGCCATCGTGCTGATCGTGGCAATCCTCTACGGCGTCGACATGCTTAAGAAAAAGCAGCGCAAGGACACGATCATCTCCAACCTGAAATCCGTTTGCAGCGACAGCTCCTTCTTCAACCAGTTCCACGCCGCCGACGCACGGAAGGCGCTCGTCCGCGGCGTCGGCCTCATCGCGGAGGCGCGGCTGCTCGGCCTCGATCCGGACGAGACCCTCGATGGCGGCCTCGGCATCGAGAAGAAATACTTTTCGGTGGACAAGGAAGACGGGGGGACGCCGATCCGCGAGAGTATCATCCGCAAATGCCTGCGGGCGAACTATGAGAACTTCCTCAAGCTCGGCTACACGGCGGATTACCACACGTTGCAGGGCATGAAGGGCGGCGAGCTCCCATCCGTCCGCACCGGCCCCACGGCCGGCAGCCGCGCCGAGATCGGCACCATCATCGACGTCGCCCTCTCGCCCGGCCTCGACCGCGTCATCGCGAACCTTGAGATCCGACCGCCCAGAATACCCGGCACGCCGATGACCGATGTCGAGATCGCCAGGGCGAAACAGCTCGCCAAGGATCTCTCCGAGGCGGGCGTGATCGAGACCGCAGCCGCGGAACGGATCACCGCCAGCCTCACGCCGAAGCCGCCCGAGGAAAAACCCAAGAAGTGACGCCTGAAATCCATACGCGTCACGGGAAAATCCTTGATCCCGCGAAAGGTTTTCCCTTTCTTACGCAGAGCACCCGCCGCCACATATCCACTGTTCGGCGGTAGGAATACATAGAATAGCCATGCACATCATCCCGAAGATTACAGACATTTCGCTCCTCTGCTTGTTCAGCTCCTTGGCGGCATTCGGCCACGAAGCCGAGTCGCCACTTCCCTTTGAGCGTCCCCATTCCCATGAATCGGTGGAGGGTCACGCCCATCTGGGATGGGAAAGCAACTATTTCTCCGAAGGCAGGGATTCACTGGACGGGGATTCCCTCATGGCAGGCAGCTTTGAGTTGGGCTGGGAGCACCTTGCAGGGGGAGTTTGGTTTGGAACTTCGCCCGATCAGGATTACGACGAGCTGCAACTGACTCTTGCCCTCACCCAGAGCTTTGGGGATTTCGAGTTTTACGGGGGATACACCCACCTCAGGTTTCCATCCGACGGTTCCCACGACAACGAGATCGGGGCGGGGTTCGCATGGTCGGGCCTGCCGATGGATGTCGAACTCTCCGCGGACGTCTATTACTCATTCAATGCGGATGGATACTTTGCCGAGATTTCGGCCAGCCGCGAGTTCACAATCACCGACCACCTCGCACTGAATCTCTCCGTGCCCTTCGGGATCAACCAAGGTTACGTGACCGATGGCCACGATGGTGCCAACTACGTCGCATTGCGGCTCGGATTGGAATATGCCCTTTCGGACTCGGTGTCCATCACCGCACACGGCAGCCGCAGCTTCGCCCTGAGCCGGGATGCGGCATTGCCCGGAGATGTCCAATTGATCGACTTCAATCACTGGGGTGTCGGGCTGGAATGGTCGTTCTGAATAGGG
>JAIXQS010000167.1 GCA_027485615.1 Verrucomicrobiaceae bacterium | reverse complement strand
CTCTAGGAAAGGGGTGGGCGAGTTGGTGCCCGCTCCGTTGATCAGGATGTCCACGCCGCCGGATTTTTCCAGGACGGTCTCAAGCAGGTCGTGAAGGGATTGGCGCGAGGTGACATCGACGGGAACGAAGTAACCCTTCCCTCCGTAGCCCTCGATCTCGGCGAGCCGCTTCTCCGCTTTTTCCGGGATGCGTCCGCCGAGCACCACTTCGGCTCCCGCCCGCGCAAGGCCGACGGCCATGGTGCCGCAGAGTTCGCCCGTGCCGCCGATGACGACGGCTGTTTTCCCCGTGAGGTCGAAAAGTTCCTTGAGATATGTTGTCGCTGACATGTCCTAAAGCTTTCCCAGCAAGGCGGCTCTGCCAAGAGGAATCAGCCGGCGCGAAATAGCGACGGCTTGTGGTTTTTAATAGTTTCAAGTTTGAAGCGCGAAATTTGAGGGGCTTGGGTTCAAGACTGAAGTGCACGGTTGCATGACTCATTGGTGGTCTCCTCCGGGGTGCGGCAGTTATGCCTTTTGGCGCGGCGGATGACATGCGCCGCCGCTCGGCGATTTGGGGTTCCGGGCGGCAGGATGCAGCCCCTCCTCGGGCAAGGCCTTGGTGGCGGGAGAGGAACCCGGGCTACGGGGAAGGGGCTTTCAACTCCTTGGTGGAGGATGGGGGAAATTGCCCGGGTTCTGCAAAGGGCTGAAAACCCTTCTCCCTATTTACACCTTCCCGAAGAACATCGTGAACTCCTGCCGGTTGTAGGTGAGGTGGGTGCGGGCGATGAGGGAGAGGCCGGCCTTTTCCGCGATGGCGAGGACGTCTTTTTCCAAGGAGTCGATCTCCGGGAGGGTTTCCGCGCCGGTGCTTTTGAGGGTGAAGACGACCAATCCGCCGGGCATTAGGAAATCGTGGAGGCGGGTGACGTGGGCGATGGCCTGGCGGGGCGGGCCGTTCATGTCGGAGAGGATGGCGTCGTAGCGCGCGCCGCGCGGGGGGATGAAGGCGGCGACGTCGTCCAGGATGAAGGTGAGGCCGGGGTTGCGGGCGAGGCGGGGATCAAGCGGGGCGCGGTCGATGGCGGTGACGCGGTGGCCGCGTTTCAGAAGCTCGGAAGTCATGCCGCCGGGGCTGGCACCGAGCTCCAGCCAATGGGAATCCGCCAGGAGGGCGGGGCGGAACATGGTGAGGTAGTGGAGGGCTTCCGCGATCTTCGCGCCGGCGCGGCTGACGGTGTCGTCCGCGTTCTGCGCGATGTATTTCGTGCCGCCGGGGTGGAGGCCGTTCGCAGCCTTGGGGCTGGCCATGCCGGCGAAGAGGCCTTCCTTGCCGATTAGGCAGAAGAGGGTTTGCTTGGAGGAATTCTGTTCCTCGGCGGTTTTCGGCGCGCGTTCGGGGAGTTCGAAAACCTGGAGGGTGCGTCCGCGGAGGTTGGAGGCGAGGGATTTGTAATACGGCTTCTGCGAGCCGGGATCGAGGCGGCCAACGAGGACGGTTTGCGGGTGGCGGCTCTCGAACTTGTAGTAGAGTGATTGCGCGGCTTTCTCGACGAAGCCCTCCATCTTCTCCGGATTGCAGGGCCAGGAATGCTCCACCGGGATGTGCCAGCGGATGAAACGCGCCGCCGGTGAGGCGGTGATGAGTTCAGGGCTTTCCGTCTGGAAAACAAAGAACTCGGAACCGAGTTTTTTCACCTTCTCCGCGCCAAGGATGCCGAGGATTTCCGGCACCAGACCGGAAAAGACCTCGGAGATGCGGATGAGGTGGGTTGCGGACATCAAACGAAGAGAAGAGGAACCACGGATCAACGCGGATGAACACGGATCAAGAAAGCGATTCTCTCTCTTCCTTTGAGGTTTAGAGTTTAAAATTTAAGGTTTATTTGCCGCGGTTGCTGCGGTCTTCGCCTTTGACTCCCTTCGCGGCGCGCTTGCGGGCGCCTTCGTCGAGGATGCGCTTGCGGAGGCGGATGTTGAGAGGAGTTGCCTCGACGAGTTCGTCGGCATCGATGTATTCGATGGCGCGCTCGAGGGAGAAACGGATGGGCGGGGTGAGCTTGGAGGTCTTGTCCTTGCCGGAGGAGCGCATGTTGTCGAGGTGCTTCTCCTTCACCGGGTTGACCGGCATATCGCCGACGCGCGGGTTTTCACCGACGAGCATGCCGGGGTAGATGGCGTCGTTCGCGCCGACGAAGAGGACGCCGCGATCCTCCAGCGCCTGGAGCGAGTAGGTGGTGGCGACGCCGGCCTCCATGGATACTAGGGTTCCCGTAGTTCTCGTCACGATCTCGCCGGCGTGGGGGCCGTACTCGCGGAAAAGGTGGGACATGATGCCGTGGCCGGAGGTGAGGTTGACGATTTCCGTTTCAAAACCGATCAGGCCGCGGGTGGGGATCAGGGCGGTGATGAGCGTCTCGCCGGATGGCTCGGTCTCCATGTTTTCCATCATGCCCTTGCGGTTGATGAGCAGCTTCAGGATGCCTTGGGTGTAATCACCCGGGGACTCGATGTAGAGGGTCTCGAAGGGTTCCATGAGCTTGCCGCCCTCGTCGCGGCGATAGATCACCGTCGGCCTGGAAACGCAGACCTCGAAGCCCTCGCGGCGCATCTGCTCGACGAGAACGGCGATCTGCATCGCGCCGCGGGCGGAGACGTTGAAGACGCCGGCCTGGTCGGTGTCCTCTACCTGAAGGGAAACGTTGGTCTTGATCTCGTGCATCAGGCGCTCGCGGATGGCGCGGGAGGTGACGTGCTTGCCTTCCTTGCCGCCGAGCGGGCCGTCGTTGATGGAGAACTCCATGGAAACGGTCGGCGGGTCGATTTCGACGAAAGGCAGCGCCTGCTGGTCGGCGGAGGCCGCGAGGGTCTCGCCGATGTCGATGTTTTCGATGCCCGCCGCGATGCCGACGATGCCGCCTGCGCCGCAACCTTCCGAGTCCTCGGTGGCGAGGCCGGAGTAGGTGAAGGTTTTCATCACCTTGGACTGCTGTTTCGTGCCGTCCTTGCGGTGGAGCCAGATGGTATCGCCCTTTTTCACGGAGCCGCCGAGGACTTTGCCGACCGCCACGCGGCCGACGAAGCTGTCCCACTCGATGTTCGAGACGAGCATGTGGAAAGGCGCGGCCGGATCGGCGGCGGGCTCGGGGATGAACTCGATGATTTTCTTGAGCAGCGGGATGCAATCCTTCCGCTCGTCATCGGGATGATCCATGAAGTAGCCGTCGCGGGCGGAGCCGTAGGAGAAAGGCGCGTTGAACTGCTCTTCGGTGGCGTCGAGGTCGAGGAAAAGCTCTAGCACCTGGTCGTGAACCTTGAGGGGATTTGAAAGGGGGCGGTCGATCTTGTTGACGACGACGATGGGCTTCAGTCCCTCGGCAAGGGCTTTGCGGAGCACGAAACGGGTCTGCGCCTGCGGGCCGCCCGCCGCATCGACGACGAGGAGGACGCCGTCCACCATTTTCATGACCCGCTCGACCTCGGCTCCGAAGTCGGCGTGTCCAGGGGTATCGACGATGTTGATCGTGTAACCATCGTAAAGGATGGCGGTGTTTTTCGCCTTGATGGTGATGCCTTTTTCGCGCTCGAGATCCATGGAGTCCATGGCGCGTTCCTGCGTGGCTTGGTTCTCCCGGTAGGTGCCGCCGGCCTTGAGGAGCTGGTCAACGAGGGTGGTCTTCCCATGGTCAACGTGGGCGATGATGGCGAGGTTGCGGATCTTGAGTGACATAAATTTCGGGGCTAAACGGCTTTGGGGGCGGGGCTATGGAGGGTTTTTCCCGGGATGGCAAGGCGGGAATGCGGTGGTTTCCCAATTTGGATTTTGAACCACAGATGGACGGGATAGTCGCAGATGATGAAAGGGATAGGGGAAAGTGACGTTGTCGTCACGGCAGCATCCCGATGTGTTTATCTGCGTTCATCCTGTTCATCTGTGGTTGGATTTCTGAATCCACACGGTCAGGTTCCCGCCGTTTTCCCCCGGTAAAACAGGCCGAAGGAAATCCAGCAGGCGGCGATGATGGCGGCGAGGATCCACCAGAAGTTTTGCCAGCCCGCGCCGGTTTCATCGACGCAGACGGTGCGCAGCCACGCGCAGAACAGCGCGCCGACCAAGGGCCCGATGCCGGATGTCATCAGGCCGAGCAGTCCTTGCGCCTGCCCGCGCAGTGCAGGATCGACGCGGCGATCGAGATAGACCTGGGCGGTGACGAAATAGATCGTGTAGCAGACGCCGTGCAGCGCGACGCCCGCGACGTGCCATGCGACGATGCCGGTGAGTCCCGCGTATCCGCTGAGGCCGTAGCGGAGCACGGAAAGGCCGAGCCCCCACATCAGCAGAGTTTTCAGGCGGAAGCGCACCATCAGCATCCCGAGCAGAGGCATCGCGGCGATCTCGCTCCATTGGCCGACGGTCATGGTGGCGGTCGGGGTCTTGTCGCCGAGCATCCCGAACATTTCCGCTGAATACATGTAGAACGCCACCAGCGGAACCGAGAACAGCCCGCTGACCGTCAGGAGCACGGCGTGGTCGCGGTTCCGGAAAAGCGAGAACGCGCCGAAGCCGAGCGCGCTGCGCCAGGATTTCCCCTGCCCGAGCGGCGGCGTGTCCGGCACTCCGAAAGAAATGATCCCCGCGAAAATCCGCGCTCCGGCGGCGGCGTAACCGACGACGAGGCTGCTGTCCGCATCCAGCGCGTAGCTCGTCAGGAAACCGGCGGCCATCCAACCCAAGGTCGCGCCCAGCCGGACAAGCGGATAGCGTTTCTCGCCATCATCAAGGTTCGCGAGGCTGATGGTGGCGAGCAATCCCCAAGTGGGGCCGGAGACGGTTGCGTAAAGCGCGATCCCGGCGATGAACCACCAAGGGTGCAGCCCGATATCGAGCGCCCCGAAGGCGAGGAAAATGGCGACCGCGCCGAGCAGGGAGCTCCAGCCCATGAGTTTCTGCGCGGCAATGCGCTCGTCCGCCAGCGCGCCGCCGATCAGCGGGGAAAACAGCGAGCAGATCGGCGCGACAGCGAACACGGCGGCCACCCAGCCCTCCAGCCCCTCGGCCTTGAGGACGTTGGTGAGCGAGGGCACCCAGAAGCCCGGCGCCATTCCATGGAAAAACGAAAGCGCCCAAAGCCGCGCGAACACACCCTTGGCCTCGACCCGTTTCACCACGCGCCACACCTAGCTGGAAACGTGCGGCTGGCAAGACTTCTGGCGAATGCGGAAACGCGCGCATCCTCACAAGTCGCTTCGGATGAGCTCAGAAGCCCGTCCCTACGCGGTAAAACTCTTTTTGTGGCAAAGCCTCCCCCGCGAAGTCCGCCGAGATGTTTTCGCCGGCCTGATAGGTCGTCGCCAGCCGCCGTGGCACCCATGAATTCGTTTCCAGGGTCGCTGACGACTCTATCCAATACGGGGCAAACCGAACCGGTGTGAACGTGAAGCGCCTTGTTGCGGCATTGTAAACGGGCGCAACCGGCCCGCTCGCCGCATTGTTGGGATTCGTATTGAGCTGGAACTCAAGGCGGTTTGACAGGCCGTCCTTGTCGGGATCGTCATTCGGGTGCCGCCCGCTGGCCAGCGCGCCCGCAGCGTTGCTGCCGAAATGGGCGATCATCCAATCGTCCGGCAAACCGTCGGAGGGCGTTTGGTCGGCGAATAACCCCACCACCGTGAAGCGGGTCGCCCGGCTGGTGTGCGTCCCGTCGCTGAATTGTATGACAGCGTTATCGTAGAAAAAGCCTTCCGCGATCTGGGCGTCCGATAATCTCGATGTGTTGAAAAAGCCCGCCGGCGTGTAGACCAGCTCCATGCCGTTGAGCGAAAACGTTCCCGCCCCGGACGTGCTGCTCGCCAACACCGGTGTCAGCGAATTTCCCTGGCGGTCGTAAGCCCTGAGCTGGAAGCGGTTCAAACCCAGCACACCCGGCGGTAAGGTTCCGTAAAACGGATCGGTCGTCACGATGGATACCGCCCGGTTTGTCGCGAATGGCGGCGTATTGGAAACGGGATAACCGAACTGAATCCGGTCGATATCATACGCGCCGAGCGCCAACGCGTCCGTGTTCGACTGGAAAAACATGATGGCGTTTTTCAGGAGTGGCTCGGGTTCATTCGGATCCTCGCTCGAATGCGCCAACCCAAGCGCGTGCCCGACCTCATGCGTCAGCACCCGCTTGAACCTGGCGGCACTCTGGAGCGAGGCGGCGTTCGTTACGCTTTCCATCACCACGTAGCCATAGAGCCTTTCCTCAAACCCCGCCGAACCGATGATCCCTCCGCTGAACGCGGTGGCTGGCAGGAGGAACCCGCCGCCGCCGATCCCCAGGATACCGCTCGTGTTCACGCTGGAGAAATTGTCGTGGAGCTGGATGCGCAGCCTGCCGTCGTTGACGTTGATCAGGTTCGCGCCCTGCCCGAAGGACTGAACGCCGTCGAAGCGGAATTTCAGTGAAGACACCGCGGCCCAAACATCCAGCGCTTCCGCAACAGCGGCCAAAGCCCCTGCCTGATCCATCCCGGTTGGCAGCTTGGTCGGATCCACATCCACCAGATAACCGATGGGCTGGCCGCCATCGCAGGTCGTGAACCGGGTGGGGCGACCGCCCGATTCGGTATAACCCGTAGCCGTCACCTTGGAACCGGGCACGCCGTTGTTTGACTGATCCACCATGATCTCCCCGTTACCCCCTTGCACCGCCACCGGAGCGGGTCTCTTGCCTTGTGCGCCGTTGCGTAAAAACCGGCACATCTTTCCGCAGCCCTCATGGGCGCGCATCGCCCGCAATCCCGATGCCTTCCAGCGCCCTTCGGCGTCCTTATCCAACATCATCGCGTAGGATTTCCCTTCCTCCAAATCCAGGAATTCCGAACTGTGGTGGGAAACCCTGCCGACACTTCCACCCATCGAGATCACCTCGATCCGGCTCTCCAACCGCCCTTTGTATGTTTCCAGCAATTTGAGCCCGTATTTGGTCCGCACCAAACCGTCCTCCCCCTGATAGGAAACACTCTCCTCCACCTGCAGCTTGGCGACGGCCAAACTCCGCTCAAATGCCTCATCATCACTATCAGGTTCGAGGCAGCCCGCATGGGTCAGGGATACCATTGCGATCCATGCTATCTGCATCTTCAAAGCTTCGGAAAACGCGTTGGGCAGAAAGCATTTCATAGCGAACGATTTCATCGGATCGAAATTTTACGGCAGGTTGCCTGAAATCCCCTGTTTTTCCAGAATTTTATCGGTGTCGTATGCTTGCCGCCTAAGCGGGAGGTGGAGCGGCTTTGATTTGCGGCGGCTTTGCATCCGCCCGCGCCTACGACACCGTTACGTTCCTGTAGACCGTCATCCCGCCGCTGGATGGGAGAAGCATGCTAGTATTTCCTCCAAAGCTGCGGCACGAAAAGCACCAGCAGCGCGAACAGCTCGAGCCGCCCGAGGATCATCAACCAGCCGAGGAAGGCTTTGGTCGGCTCGCGGAGCTCGGAGAAATTCTTGGTAGGCCCGACGGCATCGAAGCCCGGGCCGATGTTCGAGATCGTCGCCAGCACGGCGCCCGCGCAGCTTTCCATGCTGATTCCCGTGCCCGCCTCGAGGAAGCCGACCACCGCCGTGGAGGCGACGCAGATCATCAGGTAAAGCGCGATGAAAAACATCGTGCGCGCGCGCGCGGAGTCGTCGAGCGGGTTGCCGTTCACCACGACACGGAACACCTGGTTCGGGCGGAACGTGCGGATGATCTCGTTCCGTGCCGATTTCGCGAAGACGATGAGCCTGCCGACCTTGAAGCCACCCGAGGTCGAACCCGCGCAGCCGCCGATCAGCATCAGGCAGGCGATGAGCACCTTCGACCACGACGGCCACAGGTCGTAATCCGCCGTGCCGAAACCGGTGGTGGAGGCGATGGTGACAACGATGAACGCCGCGTCGCGCAGGCTTTGGAGGAAAGCCACCCCCTCGGTTTGGCTCCGCCCGACGGCGATCAGAAGGATAAAAAGCGCACAGATCCCGATGAACCAGCGGGCATCCTCCTCGCTCAGCACACGTTTCCAGTTGCGGCGCAGGATCACCACGAAGAGCAGGAAATTGAGGCTGCCCAAGGTCATGAAAAGGATCAGCCACAGCTCGATGAGCCACGAGTTTCCCCATTCCGTGTAGTGTGCGATGCTTGCGGTGTGCGTGCTGAGGCCGCCTGTCGAGACGGTGGCGAATGCGTGGCAAGCGGCGTTGAACCAAGACAGCCCCATGACCCGCAATCCGACTAGGCACGCGAGCACCAAGGCGAAGTAGATGCGCAGCAGCAGCATGGCGGTGTCCTGGATGCGCGCAAGGCCCAGATCGCCGCTGCGGAAGGAGGATTCGTTGTTGAACAGGGATTTTGAGGAAACCCCGATATAGGAAAGCAGCGCGACGAAAAGCACCAGGATGCCGATCCCGCCGAGAAGCTGCGTGGCGGCACGCCACAGCAGGATGCCGCGCGGCCATTCCTCGATCACCGTCATCACCGAGGAGCCGGTTGTAGTAAAGCCCGAGGCCGCCTCGAAAAACGCCCCTGCGGGCGTGAGATACGGCGGGCATAGTACGAATGGTAGCCCGCCGAAAGCGCTGCACAGGAGCCAGCCTATGCCCACGATCACGATCGCTTCCCGCTTCGGGATCTTGTCATGCCTTGTTTTCCTGATCCCCGGCAAGATGCCCAGCAGCCCGCAGCCGGCGGTGATGGCTGCGGAGAGGAAAAGCATGGAAGCCGCTTCCTTGTCGCCTGCGATCACATCGAACTTCGCGAAGAAGGCGCACATCAGCATGGCCTTGGCCTCAAGCACGAGAAGGAGGCCGAGGATGCGCGCAATCAGGTAGAAATTCATGGGCGGATCGGCTTGGATCAGGCGGCGAGAAGTTTCAGGAAGCGCTTCAAAGCGTCCCTGGAAACCATGGCGTAAATGTGGTCGCCGCCCAACAGCACATCATCGGGCCCGGGAACTTCAGCTTGCAGCCCGCGCAGTTTCCCCACCAGCACGGTGCCCGGCGGCCAGTCGATCTCCTTCACCATGTGCCCGGCGGCGATGGAGCCTTTCCCGACCCGCATCTCAAGCAGATCGATCCCGTCGAATTTTTTCACGATGTGGTGGGAATCCGTGGTGATGAAGCGCTGGATCTCCCGCCGCGTCGCCTCGCGCGGGCTGATCGCCGCGCGGATGCCGAAGTGGTGCCCGCTCGCAGAGATCGCCGCCGCGTAATCCGCGCGGTGGATGATCGTCAGGCAGTTTTTCACCCCGAGCGTATGCGCCTGGAGGCAGGACATCACGTTGTCCTCATCATCCACGCTGGTGCTGATGAAGAAGTCCGCCTCGCCGACCTGCTCCTCCTCCAGTTCGGTGGAAACGGTGGCGTCGGCGTTGATGATCGTGGCGTTCGTCAGGCGGTCGGCGAGGCTGGCGCAGATTTCCGGATCGCGTTCGAAAACCCGCACCGTGCAATCGATGCTCTCCAGCATCTGTGCCAACGAGAAACCGTATTCGTTGCCGCCGAAAATGACGACCCTTAGCTTGTCCCCGCTGCGGCCTTTTCCCTGCAGCCTCTCCGCGAACCCGCGTAGCTTCCGGGGTTCCCCGAAAATTGTCACCAGATCGCCCTCCTCGATCACGGATTCCGCGGCGGGCACGTGGGATGTATCGCCCCTTGTGATGATCGCCACCCGCACGCCCCGCGGCGCCTCGATGTCCCGCAGCCTCTTGCGGATCTCCTCCGAGTTGCCGCCCACCCTGATCTGCTGCAGTTCGATCCGGCCCCGAGCCAGCTCCTCAACCACCAGCGAGTCCGGATTGCGGACGAATTTCGCCAGCTCGATGGCCGTGAGGCGCTCCGAACTGAAGATGTGATCCACGCCGAAATGCCCGCGGAAATCGAACAGCCATTCCTCGCGCTGCAGCGAGGGGTGCACGCGGCTCACCACCTTCGGCACGCCCATGCTTTTCGCCATCGAGGCGGACATCATGTTCGTGTTGTTCGAGGATGACATCGCCAGGAAAAGCTCGCATTCGCCCACGTCCGCATCGGCGAGGTCGGTCACACTGGTGCCGTCCCCGTGGATCACTTTCGCGTCCAGCGCGGACTCCAGCTCCTCGGCCAGGGATTTATCCGCCTCGATGAGAGAAATGCGGTGCGCTTCCTTTGCCAATGACATCGCCAGATGCCTGCCGATCTCCCCGGCCCCTACGATGATGATGTTCATGAGGAAATGAGTGCGGCCGAAAACCGCGACCCCCCATCCCTACCCGCTGGCGCTCCCCGCCGCAATCCCAACCTTCCTCCGATATCCGCCCTCACTTCAGGAAATTCTTCACGCGGTTAAATCCCGGAGAGCGTCGTCGAGCGTAGCGTAGCGGAAACGGAAACCGGCCTCGGTCAGCTTCGCGGGGACGGCGCGTTGGCTGGCAAGGAGAAAGCCGCCGAAACCGCCGAGCGCGAGCTTGAGCACGAAGCCGGGGACGGGCAGGAACTCCCATCTGCCCACCGCCTTCGCGAGCTTGCGGGTCAGCGCGGCGTTCGTTTCCGGCTCGGGCGCCGTGCCGTTCACCACGCCGGAAATTTTTCTCTCCTGGAGGCAGAAAGCCA
Source organism: Verrucomicrobiaceae bacterium (assembly GCA_027485615.1). Classification (GTDB taxonomy): domain Bacteria; phylum Verrucomicrobiota; class Verrucomicrobiia; order Verrucomicrobiales; family Akkermansiaceae; genus Luteolibacter. Next base: position 114,282 of record JAIXQS010000167.1, on the reverse strand, counting down.
TCGCCGCTCTCAGGTCATCGACGTGAATCCACGGCATCCATTGCTTTCCGCCGCCCAACCGGCCGCCGATCCCAAGCTTGAAAACGGTGATGAGTTTCTCGAACGCCTGCCCGCCTTTTCCCAGCACCACGCCGGTGCGGAGAAGGATGGTCCGCACGCCCAGCGCCTCCGCAGGCAGCGCCGCCTTTTCCCATGCATCACAAAGCTCCGCCAGATAGTCTTCGCCGCGCGGCGCATTTTCCGTGAGAACCGCATCACCGCCATCGCCATAGAAACCCACCGCCGATCCGTTCAGCAGCAACTCCGGTCGCTCCGCCGCTGGAAGGGCCGCGATCCTCGCCACGATATCCTCGGTCACGCCCACCCGGCTGGCGTGGAATTCCTTCTTCCGCGCCTCCGTCCAGCGCTGGTCGATGGGCGCGCCCGCAAGATTGATGACCGCCGCGCAGCCCCGCAGATCCACCGCGTTCGGCTTCACCCATGAGGAAACGCCTTCCATACTCCCCTCCCCTTTCCTGCTCACGCCGACGACCTCATAACCCTCCCCCACCAACATCCCGGCCAAGCCGCCTCCGATGAAACCGCTTGCCCCGTAGATCACGACCCGTTTTCCCATGACGCATGAAAGCACCGATCCGGGCGGTCGCAAGGCCGCACTCACCGTCCAACCGTAAATTACGCAGAGCGACGTTTCAGTATATTCGGATATACATAACGTGTCAGCAGCCAGGCCACTCCCAACGAACCCGCCAAGGTGATGGGCAGCGAAATCCACACCGCAACAGGTGGTGCCATATTTTTGAACCCACTCAGATTCAGCAGGAGCGTATAGATGATCTGAAGGTGGATCACATACAGCCCCAACGAGTTCTTGCCCACGAATTGAAGCAACTTCAGTTCGGTAAGCGTTCGGCAGCTCGCAAAACCCGCGCCTAACAGCAGCACCCAGCTCAGGCGCTCCAGAAAAAAGGCAGGCTGCGCGTGGGAGTAATCTCCGAAGTTTTGAGGAATGAGCTGCGAAGCGATCCAAGCGGCCACGGCACCCATCGCGAAAACCCCGGCATGGCCGCGCCATCGGGAGCACACCGCTCCCAAGGCAGCAAATCCAAACCATGGCAGCAGCGGAAACAACGCCCCGTAACTGCGATTCGTCCATGTGAGCGCCAGGCTGGAGAGCTGATTTCCCTGAGTCCAGGAACTCGCGACCGGAGCCAGCGCGACGCATCCGAAGGCAAAAATGACGGCCAAGAAGTCGAATTTTCTCCCGTCCTGACAAATCCTGCCCAGCACGAGCAACAAGCCCAACGAGACCGCCAGGCAGGATAAGATATCCACCGTGCATAACCAGGGCACCAGGACGAGGACGAAGCTCTCCGTCCCGCCCAACCAAGCGACCAAAGGCAATCGCAGAGCATACCCCAGCGCGAAAATCGCCGCCAGCCGCGTGACCCGCGATCGGTTGATGCGCAGCGATTCCCCGCGTTCCCACACCCGTCGCATGGCATGCCCCTGGACGAACCCGGCGATGAAAAGGAAGGAGGGAGCCACCAGCCCGTTTGCGTAATTGAGCCACGGGAACCAAGCCGATTGAAGCCAGTCCGCATCCCTGAAGGCGTTGAAACAATGCGTCTCGATCATCCACAACACGGCCAACCCGCGCCATGCATCAAGCCATGCGAGGCGCGAGGAAACGGCAACAACGGGTGCTGGGGAAGAGGGGTTCAAACCGGGTATCGCGATGATAGTGGTAGGTTTATCGGTGCGGTAAAGGCGCGAGATGGGACCGCGGGTCTTTAGCCCGCCCCGGAGAATCAAGCCCCAGGGGAAAAGCCATGGCACCGGGGCGGGCTGAAGACCCGCGGTCCGCAACCCTGACACCCGCTCACTCCGGATAACGGATGTCCGGCTTCTTGCCTTTCCAGACCGGTAGGGCTGATCCGGCTCGGTCGGCCTTGATCAAAAACGGAGGAGCCGTAAGCCCGGATTGGTGGTGAACCCGCGGTGAGCGGGGCGTAAGATTTTTAAAATCACACCCGCACCCGCTCGACGTCCGCGCCGAGCGATATGAGCTTTTCGTCGATGTGCTCGTAGCCGCGGTCGATGTGGTAGAGGCGGGAGATTTCCGTGGTGCCTTTCGCGCGGAGGGCGGCGAGGACGAGGGCGGCGGAGGCGCGGAGGTCGGAGGCCATGACGGGGGCGGCGGAGAGTTGCTCCACCCCGCGGATGATCGCGCTGCCGTTATCGACCTTGATGTCGGCACCCATCCGCTTCAGCTCGGCGCAGTGCATGAAACGCTGCGGGAAAATGGTGTCCTTGACCACGCTGATGCCGGGAGTGGTGGCGAGCAGGGCGGTCATCTGCGCCTGCATGTCCGTCGGGTAACCCGGGAACGGCGCGGTCACCAGATCGACGCCGACGAGGTTTTCCCCGCGCTCGATGAAACAGGAATCGCCCTTCTCGTTGAACGTGACCTTGTGGCCGGATTTCACGATCGCGTCGGTGATCGCCTTGAGATGGTCGCGGTTCACGCGGCGGAGGGTGACACCCTCACCGGCGATGGCGGCGGCGGCCATGAAGGTCCCCGCCTCGATGCGGTCCGGGATGACGGTGTGTTCGACGCCTTTCAGCTCCTTGACGCCCTCAATTACGATGCGCCTAGTACCTGCGCCGGTGATCTTCGCGCCCATGGCGTTGAGGAAATTCGCGAGGTCGAGCACCTCCGGCTCGGCGGCGGCGGATTCGATGACGGTGATGCCCTCGGCCAGGGTGGCGGCCATCATCACGTTGTCGGTGCCGAGGACGGTGGGGCCGCTTTCGCCGCGCAGATCCATTTCCGCGCCTTTCAATCCGTCCGGGGCGGTGAGGATGATGTTGCCGCCCTCGAACTCGATTTTCGCGCCGAGCGCGGCCATGCCTTTCAGGTGGAGATCGACCGGCCTGTCGCCGATCACACAGCCGCCCGGCAGCGAGACGACGGCCCGCCCTTTCCGCGCGAGCAGCGGGCCCATCACGCAGATCGAGGCGCGCATGCGGCGGACGAGTTCGTAGGGAGCCTCGTCGGAAATGTCGGCGCAGGTGATGCGGACGGTGCCGGAGGATCGCTCCACGTCCGCGCCAAGGGCGCTGAGGATCTGGATCATGTAATTCGTGTCCGAGACATCCGGCACGCGGCGGATGATGCAGTCCTCACCGGTCAGGATGGCGGCGGCGAGGATGGGCAGCGAGGCGTTTTTGGAGCCGGAGATGTTGATGGCTCCCTTGATGACGGAGCCGCCGTGGACGACGAGTTTATCCATTGGATGGTTTTTTTCTTACGGGTGTCTGGCGAAGGGAAAACGGGCGATGCCGGAGAGATCCGTGCGGATTTCGATTTCCCGGAAGCCCGAGGATTCCAAACCCGCGAAGAGCTGGGAAGCCTGATCGTGCCCGATTTCGAGGGCGAGCAATCCGCCGGGTTTCAGGAAAGCGAAAGCCTCCGGCACGAATCGCCGCAACAGATCCAGCCCGTCCGCGCCCGAAAAAAGCGCGAGCGCGGGATCGTGGCGGAGTTCGCGCGCCATTTCCGCCGCCTCGCCTTCCGGGACGTAAGGCAGGTTTGCGGCGATGAGATCAAACGTGCCGCTGATGGCAGAGAAAAGGTCGCTGCGGACGAGCGTGATGTTCGTGATGCCGAGTTTCTCCGCATTCTCCCTGGTTAAAGAGAGTGCGTCCTCGGAAAGATCCGCGAGGGTCACATGGGAGTCCGGCAGCTCCGCCGCGAGCGTGAGGCCGAGCACCCCGGAGCCGCATCCCATGTCGAGGATTTCCAACGGGCCGCCAACCACGAGCTTGAGTATCATTTCAGCGAGTTCCTCCGTCTCAGGGCGCGGGATCAAGGCGCGGGCGTCGCAAAGGAAATCACGACCATGGAATCCCACGCTTCCCAGCAGGTGCTGGAGCGGGATCCCCTCGCCGCGCTTTTTCAAGGACTCGCGCAACGGGGCCAAGATTTCCTCCTCCAGCGGGCGGTCGAACTGGGTGTAAAGCTGCATCCGGGTGCAGCCGAGCCTTTGGGCTAACAGATGCTCCATGTTGCGCCGCGCGTCCTCAACACCTCGCTTGCCAAGGTATTCCGCACCGCCATTGATTGTTTCCAGAACGGACTTCATCGCCGCGCCGCTTATGGGCGGGAACGGCGGAAGAGCAAAGGCCGAAAACCAAGCACGAGCCTGTTTTGGGTTGCCGTCCGCGCTGGGCTTGCTACCGGAGGGCATCATTTCCCACACATCCATCGTCGGCCTCGGCGCACTCTCCTCCCTGGGGCACGATGTCGAATCCCATTTCCATGCGATCTCACATGGGGAAACAGCGATCCGCCCGCTTGGCGAGCTGTTGGGAAATGACAGCCGCCATGCCGCGCTGCCGGGCGCATGGATCGAGCCGAGACGATTGCTGACCCACAGGAAATGGAGCCCCGCCTCAATGGCAGCTCTGCATGTCGCGCGGCAGGCCGTTTCCGCCGCCGGATGGGATGAAAGCCAACTTGCGAACGCGGCGCTCATCGTCGGCACCAGCCGGGGCAACGCGGCGGGCTGGCTCGGGTCATGGCCGGGGCGGCGTCCGTTCAAGCTGATGGCCGCCAGCAACACGATCCACAGCGAACCCGCCACCGCCATTTCCATCGAGTGCGGCATTTTCGGCCCGAACCACCTTGTCGCCAGCGGCTGCTCGGCCGGTCTCGATGCCCTGGGCCTCGCGAAAATCCTCCTCGACGCCGGCCACGCGGAACGCGCCCTCGTTGTCGCGGTCGATCTCCCGCTTGTGCCGCTGTTGCTCGACAACTATGCGGACTCCGGCCTGCTCGGAACCTCATCGCCACTGAACCCTTTTTCCTCCGCCACCGACGGCTTCATCCCCGCCGAGGGAGCGGCTGCCATCGCGCTTTCCACATCGGAAAAAGGAAAAACGGTCATCACGCATTTCGCCAACAACTCGGACGGCGCGGATCCCGTCGGCATCCCGAAAAGCGGCGGGCGGACAAGCTCGCTAATAGATAACGCAATCGCCAAATGCGGAGAACCCGCAGCAATCCTACCCCACGCCACCGGCACGAAAGTCCAGGCCGCCGCCGAGCGGGCTTTCCTTTCCAGTCAGGCCACCTTGCATCTGCTCAAGCCGTTCATCGGCCACACCGTCGGGGCGAGCGGCCTTCTGGAGAGCGTGATTTTGCTGCGTTTCATGGCGGAAAAAACGTTGCCGCCCAACCTTTCCGGAACTCTCGGGGCGTGCGGCATGGACGCTCCTTGGAAAATCACGCCATGCCTCGGCCCGGTCTACAAACTTGCGCATGGCATGGGCGGCCATAACTCTCTCGCTGTTTTCCGAACACATCCATGACACGCATCGAAATCTCCCTGGATCGCCAAGAGCTCGACCTTTACCATGACGATCAAATCCTACGCACCTACCGCATCTCCAGCGGCGAGAAGGGCATGGGCTTTAAGGAAGGCAGTTTCCGCACACCCACCGGGCGCTTCGCCATCGCTGAAAAAATCGGCGACGGCGAGCCGATCCATACCCGCTTCAACGCGCGTGTGCCGGTCCGAATATGGAATCCGGAAGATGAAGATGACGGCGACCTGGTCTTATCACGCATCCTGCGCCTCGACGGACTGGATGAGGAAAACTCAAATACCTTGGAGCGCTACATCTACATACACGGCACGAACCGCGAGGATCTGATCGGCGTCCCGGCGAGCCATGGCTGCATCCGCCTGGCCAACGCGGATATGATCGAATTGTTCGGTGAAGTAGCGGATGGAACATATGTGACCATCCAGCCGATTACCGTGCCCAAAGCGAAACTATTGTTCGTGGATTGCGATTCCACATTATCCGCCATCGAGGGCATCGACGAACTCGCGCGCCTGTCTGATCCTGCGGTTTTTGCAGAGGTCGTCGCTTTGACCAATGCCGCCATGAACGGAGATGTGCCATTGGATGAGGTGTTCGGGAAAAGGATGGAGATCATCCGTCCGGACAAATCCATGGCAGAGGAAGTCGCCCGGCTTTATATTGATCATCTCGCTCCCGGTGCGCGCGAGTTCGTTGAAACGGCGAAATCGAATGGTTGGATCCCGGTGATTCTTTCCGGAGGTTTCGAGCCGCTCATCAGGCCGCTGGCGGATCATCTCGGTATCAATCATGTGGAGGCGGTTCCCATTTTCTTCAATGAATTCGCGACTTACGCGGGCTACGGCACGGATTTCCCCACAACCCGCAACCATGGCAAGAACGAGATCATCAACGATTGGAAACGGGCGACATTGCCCGCCCGCGTTGTGATGATCGGCGATGGGATTTCCGATCTTGAGACCAAGCCTGATGTCGATGTGATGGTCGGATTCGGAGGGATCATCTCCAGGGAAAAGGTCAAAGCCGGAGCCGATGTTTGGGTGCAGAGCTTCACGGAATCATCTATTCTTTCCTTGTTATCGGAATGATAGAACGGGCACTTCTCCTACTAATATTTCATCTTGCATGGAATAATCCGCGATGTAGGTTGTCCTCGCAATGAGCACATCAACAAAAAAAGATATCGTCCGCGGTAAACGCTACACCGCAGAAGAAAAAAGCAAAATCGTCTCCTTTGTGGAGAGCTATAACGCGTCCAACGGACGCGGCGGACAGAGCGCCGCCGCCAAAAAATTCGGCGTTTCACAGCTGACAGTTTCCAGCTGGCTCAAGGGTGCCGGCGTTTCCGCCGGCAGCTCCAAAGGCAGCAACAAAGGAAACATGCAAAGCAAACTCGCCTCCCTGTTGACCCTCGGACAGGATATTTCGAAACTCGAAAAAGAACTGGGTGCCAAGCGCGCCAAGTTCGATTCGATCAAGGCCTCGCTCTGATCCACAGGCAATCAACGATAAACCCAACCAACTCGCCGCTTCCCCCAACAGGGGCAGCGGTTTTTTCTTTCCCGCCAACAAAATGAAAAAATCCCTTGAAATACCGAATTTTCAGTAAATAATGAAAATGTGACGGTCGCCACGGATCAAAAGCTGGAACAGGCAAGGGAAGAGTTCGTAGCCCAGTGGGGCGCACTCGGGACGCAATGGGGAATCAACCGGACGATGGCTCAGATCCATGCTCTGCTGATGACCTCGCCGCATCCCATGTGCACCGACGAGGTGATGGAATCGCTCGCCGTCAGCCGCGGTAACGCCCACGCGAACCTTAAGGAACTGGTGAACTGGGGACTTGTCCGCATGATCGTCGTGAAAGGCGACCGGCGCGATTTCTACGAGGGGGAAAAGGATGTTTGGCAGATTTTCACGATCATCGCCCGCGAGAGGAAAAGGCGCGAGATCGACCCGGCGTTGGCGCTTCTGAACAAATGTGCGGAGGAAACGAAGGATCTCAAGGGCGCGGAAGCGAAGGTGTTCCATAACCAAATGAAGCAGCTGGAGGAGTTCGTAAGCTTCGCCTCGAAGATGTCGGATCGGGTTTCCTCGATGAGGCACGGCCTCGCGATCCAGCTCGCAACCAAGATTCTCGGATAATTTTCAAACTCCTTTTCCAATGAACACCACCACAGTCATCATCGGCGCAAACGGCTTTCTTGGCCGCTATCTGTGCCGCCATTTCGCGAGGAACGGCCGCGAGGTCGTCGCCATTGCCCGCAACAAAAAAGGCTGGAGCGGCGATGGCATGTTTCTCCAGTGGGACGGAAAATCGCCCGGACCCTGGGCCTACGCGCTGGAGGGCGCGGAGCTCGTGATCAATCTCAGTGGCAGCACGGTGAACTGCCGCTACACTCCCGAGAACCGGAAAAGAATCTTGGCCAGCCGGGTGAAATCCACTGAGGCGGTCGGACAAGCGATTTCCGAATGCCGCGTGCCGCCGAAGCTCTGGCTCAACGCGAGCACGGCGACGTGGTATCGCCACGCGGAGGACAAGCCTCAGGACGAGTGGCACGGAGAGGCCGGAAATGGCTTCTCACATGGCGTGGCGGAGGCATGGGAAAACGCGTTCTTCGGCGCGAAAGTCCCGGCGGAGACACGCAAGGTCGCGCTGCGCATCGGGATGGTTCTCGCAAATGAGCCGGACACGGTTTACGACGTGCTCACCGGACTCACCAACCGCGCGCTCGGCGGCACCATGGGCGGCGGCAACCAGCGGGTGAGCTGGATCCACATGGAAGATTTCCTGCGCGCCGTGGAATTCATCGCCCGCGATCCTTTCATGGACGGCCTCGTGAACGTTACCGCCCCCGACTTCCCGACGAACCGCGAGCTGATGCGCCATTTCCGCGAAACCGTCGGCATGCCGCTGGGTGTTCCCGCCACGAAATGGATGCTGGAGATCGGCGCATTGTTCATGGATACGGAAACGGAACTTGTCACGAAAAGTCGCTGGGCGGATCCGCTGAGGCTTCGCGAGGCGGGCTTCCGCTGGCGTCATCCCAAGGCAGCCGATGCCATCGAAGATCTCGAAAGAAGGCGCGGTCTCTCCGGTTTTTTCCGCGAGGCCGAACGCCGCAGCGCGGGCGCCAGGGCATGGCTACCCGCCGCCACGCGGTGAAACGAAAACGCCCGGCCACCTTGCGATGGACGGGCGTTTTGTGAGATTCGATCTGTTTACTTCGAGGAGGAAACGTAGCTCGCTTGGCTAGCGCCTTTCTTGAGCTTGGTCTGCTTGATCCAGCTCATCGTGGAGCGGAGTTTCGCGCCGACCTTCTCGATCTGGTGCTCTGCGCCTTCCTTGCGGAGGGCGTTGAAAACCTTGTAGCCGCTTTCGTACTCGGCGATCCATTCCTTGGCGAACTTGCCGCTCTCGATTTCCTTGAGCTGTTTGACCATGCGCTTCTTGACGGAGGCGTCGATGATCTTCGGACCCACGGATACGTCGCCCCACTCGGCGGTTTCGGAGATCGAGAAACGCATGCCGGCTATGCCCGCCTCGTTCATGAGATCGACGATGAGCTTGAGCTCATGGAGGCACTCGAAGTAGGCCATCTCGGGCTGGAAGCCGGCCTCGACGAGAACCTCGAAGCCCGCCTTGACGAGGGCGGTGGCGCCGCCGCAAAGCACGACCTGCTCACCGAATAGGTCGGTGACTGTTTCCTCGCGGAAGTTCGTCTCGAACACACCGGCGCGGGTGCAGCCGATGCCGCGAGCCCATGCGAGGGCGACGTCCTTGGCTTTGCCGGAAACGTCCTGATGGATTGCGATCAGGCCGGGAACGCCTTTGCCATCGACGAACTGCGAACGGACGGTGTGGCCCGGACCTTTCGGCGCGACGAGGATCACATCCACATCGGCGGGGACGCTGATCGTCTTGAAATGGACGGCGAAGCCGTGGGAGAAAAGGAGGGTCTTGCCCTTGGTCAGGTTCGGCGCGATATCCTTGCTATAGACGGAGGGGATTACGGTGTCAGGCGTTGCGACGAAGATCACGTCGGCGGCCTTCACGGCATCGGCGGTATCCATGACCTCGAAGCCGAGTTTCTTGGCGACCTCGCGGGATTTGGATTTCTTGTAAAGGCCGATGACGACCTTTAGGCCGCTGTCCTTCAGGTTCAGCGCGTGGGCGTGGCCTTGTGAGCCGAAGCCGATCACGGCGAGTGTCTTTTTCTTGAGCGTAGCGAGGTTCGCGTCCTTGTTGGTGTAGATCTTAGCGGCCATACCTAGTCGATTTCTTATTTCGTTTGAGCCGGCAAACAGCCTCCGTGGCAGCGACCGGGCGCACAACCTGCCTAGCCACCTGCGCCCGGTCAAGCCTCCTCTTGCCAAACCTTGGTGTGTTGGCGAGAGTCCTTTTTCCATGAAATCCGAACTGCTTGAACAAGTCCGCACGGAACTGCGGGCGCGCATGGAGCGACTCGCGAAGGCCGCGATGGCCGCGCACGCCGCGGCGACGGATCCCGGTTCGAAGGCGGAGAGCAAGTACGACACCCGCAGCCTGGAGGAATCCTATCTAGCGACCGGGCAGGCGCGGCAGGTGAGGGAATTGGCGGAGACGCTGCAGGTTTTCGAAAGCCTGCGGCCGCTGGAGTTTTCAAAGGGCGATGAGATCGGCTCAGGCGCGTTGGTGGAAGTGGAGCGGGACGCGGAAAAATTATGGTTCCTGCTCGTCCCCGCTTCGGGTGGGCTGGAGGTTTTTCACGATGGGAAGGAGATTACCCTGCTCAGCCCCGAGAGTCCGCTCTACCTGGCATTGGTAGGGAAAAGGGCGGGTGACACGCTTGATGCCCCGCCGTTTGCTGTGCGCGGTGTGTTCTAAAAACCCGCTTCCTCCAGCGCGAGCGCGGCGGCTCCGACGGTCCCCGCCTCGTGCCCGAAGGCGGCGGGCAGGATGGCGAGGCCATCGCGGAACGGGCCGGAAAGCTGCCGGAGCAAATGCTCGCGGAAGGGAGTGAAAAGCAGATCCCCGGCGCGGGCCACGCCGCCGCCGATCACGAGTGCCTCCGGATTCAATAGCCAACAGGCGTTCATCATCGCGGTGGCGAGCATGCGCCCGATCTCCTCCCAGCGGGCGCGGGCGATGGCATCGCCGTTTCGCGCGGCCTCCGCGAGGGCATGGGGCGAGCAGTCCTCGATGTCCTTTGCGAGTCCCGCCGCTCCGTAAGCGGCCTGCGCGTCGCGGGCAATCTCGCGGTTGCCTATATAATCTTCCAGAGCGCCGAGGTTTCCATAATGGCCGGGGCGGCCCTGGTAATCGATGGATGTCTGGCCGATCTCCCCCGCGCCGAACTTCGCGCCGCGCACCATCTGGCCGTTCGCGATGATGCCGCCGCCGACACCCGTTCCGAGCGCCGTGCATACCAGGTGCCTGTATCCTTTTCCGGCTCCGAGCTTCCACTCCGCGAAGGCCATGCAGTTCGCGTCGTTGTCGGCGGTGACGGGCAAACCGAGGGCTTGCGAGAGCTTGTCGCGGAGCGGAACGTTCGCCCAGCCGCGTACATTGGTGAGATCGAAGACGACTCCCCTTTCGAAATCCACGAAGCCCGGCACGCCGATCCCGACCGCACGGATACCTTCGTGGCGAGTCCGGAGGTCGCCGACGGTGCGGATGATGGCTCCGAGGATCTCATCGGCCCCGTTGAAATCCTGTGTCGCGATGGGCGGCGCAAGGTCAACGATTTCGCTGCCGCATACGACACCCGTTTTCACGCTGGTGCCTCCAAAGTCGATGCCTATGGCTAGGGGGGATCCGTTCATTGTCGCAGCCTCCCTATGTTACGGCGCGAAAAAGCGCCACAAGAAAACCGTTCATTCCTCCGCCGCGAAATGCTGCGCAGCGATCTGGCGCACACCCTCCAGCGTAAGATCGGGATCGATGGCATCGATTTCAGCAATCCCCTTCGCTCCGAATTCCGCCCCCCCGCCGGTGGCCACGACCTTCGGATGGCCGCCGCAAGCGGAAATGATTTCCCGCAAAATCTCCTTCACCATGCCCCGGTGTCCGATCACCGCGCCGGAGAGGATCGCCTCGGTGGTGGTTGTGCCGATGGCGGAGGCGGGTTCGGAAAGCTCGACCATGGGGAGCTGTGCGGTGCGGGTGGCGAGGTAGCTGGTCATCGCCGCCATGCCGGGCGCGATCGCTCCGCCGGAAAAAATCCCTTGAGGGGAAAGCACGCTGAAGGTGACCGCAGTGCCGAAGTCGATCGCGATGGCCGGGCTGCCGTATTTGCTCTTCAGCGCCGCAAGGTTCGCGAGGCGGTCGTTGCCGATCTGTTCGGATCTTGCCACATCGAAGCCGAAACCCAGCGGACTCCGGAAGGAAACCGCATGAAACGGCCGCCCGGCGAAGTGATCCGCGAGTAAAACCGACTTTTCGGGAACCACGGAGGCGACCACAACGCCGTCATACGCCACTCCAAGCAGCGCGGTTTCGAGAGATTCATCGCTGAGATCCGCCGTCGCGATCACCGCCCGCCATGTGTACAAGCCGTCCGCATCACCGAGCGCGAACTTGGTGCGGGTGTTTGAGTTATCGATCAGAAGCCAAGCCATGTTTTCCCCCAGTCTGCGGATCTCATCACCGCTTTACCGCCCTTGTCCGTCGCTGGCGCGCCTTCGTTCTTCTTCACACGCAGCGTGCCGTCGTTCATACGGAGATCGATTTTCCCTTTCAGATCGGCATTTTCCAGCCAGAACTTGAACCAGATATCGGTGAAGCCTTTTCCTGGTGAACCGGCGAAGGTCGTGTCGGCGGGTTCGTGCTCGATACCGTCCGATGTGATAAGAAAAACAGGCCTGAGCATGTCATGATCCTGATCGCCGCTTTTGCGAAGGTGTATTTCAAGCCATGTGTAGGTGCCGTCGCGTTTCAGGCTTGAGGCCTCAATGCGGTAGCGGGCGCGGGGATTCGGATCGCCATCGTATTTCCCCGTCCACAGCTTCACGGCGAGAAACGTCACGGCGACCAGCAGCGCGGCGATCAACAGGCGCAGTGGCTGGCGTTTCATCCCGGCCATTGCTATCCGATCCCACCGCAGGGGCAAACGAAAACGGGCGGACTGTTGCCAGCCCGCCCGTGGATGAATCCTGATAACGATATCTATTAGTAATCGTAGCCTTCTTCGCCGTGATCGTTGATGTCGAGACCGGCAGTCTCTTCTTCAGCGGTCGGGCGGAGACCCATCACCGCTTTCAGGAGCAGTGCGATCACTGCTGTGGCGACGACGGAGATCACCAGAGTGATACCGATGGCGATGAGCTGTTGCCCGAGAAGACCACCGTTTGCCACCAGTTTGTCCAGACCGTTTTCAGCGGCGTAGACATTGGCGGAGGTAAGGTTGCCGTTGACGTCGCTGGTAGCGAGAACACCTGTCAGGATCGCTCCCAAAGTGCCGCCGACAGCGTGGATGCCGAAGGTGTCGAGGGCATCGTCGTAGCCGATGGCTTTCTTGACAAGCATAACGAAGATGTAAGGAACGATGGCGGCGAGGACACCGATGATTATCGCACCGGTGGCATCAACGAATCCGCAAGCGGGGGTAATTACAACCAGCCCTGCTACGATGCCCGAGCAGATGCCGAGGATGGAAGCGTGACCCTTGAGTATTTTCTCAATGATTGCCCATACGAATCCTGCGGTTCCCGCGGCAAGCGTGGTGGTCATGAAGGCGTTGGCGGCAATACCGTCGGCGGCGAGAGCAGAACCGGCATTGAAACCATACCAGCCGACCCAGAGCATCCCGGTGCCGACCATGCAGAGCACCATGCTGTGCGGGGACATTTTGTCTTTGCCGAAACCAAGGCGCTTGCCGAGGATGATGCAAAGCACAAGGGCGCTCCAGCCGGAGGTCATGTGAACCACCGTTCCGCCGGCGAAGTCGATGGACTGGATGGCGGCGGCGCCGTTCCAGACACCGTTCATGAGACCCGTCACACCCCAGATCATGTGGGCCATCGGGATGTAAACCACAAACATCCAGATGAAGATGAACGCCATGATCGCGGAAAATTTCATGCGCTCGGCAGTGGCACCGATGATGAGGGCGGGGGTGATGATCGCGAACATCAGCTGATACATCGCGAACACGTTTTGTGAGACCCAGTAGCAGTAGTCGGTGTTAGGGGCGCTGGTAACGCCCTTGAGGAAAAAGAACTCGGTTCCGCCGAGGAATGGCGAGTCGAAGCTTTTTCCGAAAATCAGGCTGTAGCCGACAGCCCACCAGATTACGGTGACCATCCCGGCGCATCCAAGGCACTGGGCCAAGACGCTGAGAACGTTTTTCTTCCTAACCAAGCCGCCATAGAATAGGGCGAGGCCGGGGAGGGTCATGAAAAGAACCAATGCGGCGCAAGTCATCAACCAGCTGTTGTGACCGGGACCCGGGGTTCCGTCGATATTCGAGTCCCACGCCTCGTCGCCGGCCGCGCCAACACCGATGTTACCGAAGTAACTCTCAAGATCGGCGAGACGTTGCTCGGTCGTGGCCGCAGGCGGGGCCGCTTCCTCGGCAGGCGTAGCCTCCGCCTCTGCGGTTGGTGCTGGTTCAGCCACTTCTTCGGTTGGCGCCGGAGCCGTCTCTTCCTGACCATATCCGGTCGTTGGCATGAGTGGCAGTGCGAAGCAAGCCGCAGCCGCAAGGGCAAGGGCTCGCAATGTCATTGGATGTCGTCTGGTCATATTGGTCGGGGTTGTCGGATGTTTTGCTGGGAACCTTCACCGAAGGGTCGGCGCTGGTGCTGCGAAAGACCTCCTAGCAAACCCCGTGCCAACACACACTTTTCCATACCAGCCGTGGTCAATCTTGGTTCGGCTTTCAGCAGCTCCCTCCGAAAAAACCGCCAAAAGGGCTTGCCAGCCGAAGACCCCGTGCATATCCCTCACGCGTGCAAGGCAACCTTGTGCCAAAATTTATGTGGACAAATCCTACGGATTGGTTAACAACCTCCTCGATGGCTCTTGTCCCGCGAACTTTGGTACGCAGGGCGCTGACCATCAAACCATCCTTTTCTGAGCCTACACGGATCAGTTAGGGACGTTACCAGCAACCGAAAACAACAACAACACTATGCAAAACTACTACAAAACTATTAGCGCCCTCGTCGTAGCTTCCGCTTTCGCGGCTGGCAACGCCTCGGCTGAAGTCGAATACGAACTCCACACTGGCTACACCAGCGAGTATCTCTTCCGCGGTCTCAACCTCGGTCAAGATCTTGTTGAAGTTGGAGCTGATGTCGCCACTGAATGGAATGGCCTCGGCCTGAGCGCTGGCGCTTGGTACGGTAGCTTTGACGCGCCGACTGGCTTTGGCGGAACATTCAGCACGACCGAACTCGACCTCTATGCTGAGGTTTCGAAGGATCTCGGCTTCGCAACAGCAGCGATCGGCTACATCAAATACATCAACGACGACACAACTGCCAAGAATCTTGGTTTATTGGTTGACGACGCTCAGGAAGTTTATTTCTCCCTTGCGAAGGAATTCTTCGGAGTTGATTTCTCCTTGGCTTACTTCTGGGACATCGAGACCGACAACGATGGCTACACCGAACTCGGAGCCAGCAAAGGCTTCGAACTCAGCCCATGCCTTACTCTGAACACCGGCGTAGCCGTTGGCTATCTTGCCGAACAAGGCCAAGCTGGGCACCTCACCGCCAAGGTCGCACTTGACTACGCGTTCACCGAAACCGCAACCCTCTCACCGTTCATTGCGAACTCGTGGAGCCTCAGCGACGACAATGACACCGCATACGAAGGATCGGGCAACGAGTTCGTTGCAGGCACCATGCTTTCCGTCAGCTTCTAATCTGAAGTTTACGAGTTAAACAATCCTAAGGGCGGTTGCTTCGGCAGCCGCCCTTTTTTTGTTTCGTGCTTGAATGATCGGCGGGTCGCCGAAAACTCCGCGCATGTTCCTAGGCCTCGATTCCTCCACCCAATCCCTCAGCGCCATCGTCATCCATCCGGCGGAGGGCAAAATCGTCGCCAGCTCTTCGGTGAACTTCGGCAAGGATCTGCCGCTTTACGGCGCGGCCAGCGGATTCATCCCGGGCGGAGAGAACGGTGAAGTCCACGCGGATCCGCGGATGTGGCTCGACGCGCTGGATCTGCTTTTTACGCGACTTTCCGGAGAGGTGGATCTGTCCCGCATTCAGGTCATCGCCGGTTCCGGCCAGCAGCATGGTTCGGTGTATGTGGGCGAGGGGTTCGATGAGATGCTGGGGAATCTGGATCCATCGCGCGGCCTTTCGGAGCAGCTTGGCCTCCATCTTTCCCGGAAAACCTCACCCATCTGGATGGATACTTCCACAGGGGTGGAATGCGCGGAGATCACCGCCGCCGTGGGCGGAGCCGCCGAGGTTTGCGCGCGCTCCGGTTCCATCGCCATCGAGCGCTTCACCGGGCCGCAGATCCGGAAATTTTGCAAGGCTGATCGCGCCGGATATGCATCCACGGAAAGGATCCATCTTGTCAGCTCCTTCATCGCCTCGGTTGTGGCCGGAAAGCCCATGCCCATCGATTACGGCGACGGCGCGGGCATGAATCTTCTCAACTTATCCGAGCTCGGCTGGGACTCCGGGCTGCTCGCAGCGACCGCGCCGGCTCTTGGGGAAAAGCTTTTGCCGCCCGCATCCTGCCTGGCGCCGCAAGGGACGGTGTCCGCCTACTTTTCCACGAAATACGGCATTTCTCGTAGTTGTGGCGTCTGCCCGTTCACCGGGGACAACCCCGCCTCCCTGGTCGGCATGGGTGCCACGACCCCCGGCCAAGTCGTCATCTCGCTGGGCACCAGCGACACGTTTTTCGCGGCGATGACCGAACCCAAGACCGATCCGCAGGGCTTCGGCCACGTCTTCGGGAATCCGGCGGGCGGATTCATGTCGTTGATCTGTTTCCGCAACGGCTCCCTCGCCCGCGAGGCGCTGCGCGACGAACTCGGCGCGGACTGGTCGGCTTTCGAAAAAGAGGCGCTAGCCGCCACGGTGGATTCCGCCGGAAAAAACCTGACGCTGCCCTTCTACGGGGCGGAGATCACGCCGCGCCATGATTTCGAAAAGCCAGTCACACATTTCACCGACGAGCCGACACCCGCGCTACGCATCCGCTCGCTGCTGGAAGGTCAGTTCCTCAACATGAAGCTCCATTCGGAATGGATGGGCGTCGCCACCGAGCGCATCCGCCTCACCGGTGGGGCATCGAAAAACGACGGCATCGCCCAGCTCGTCGCGGATGTATTCCAGGCTCCGGTGGAAAGGCTGGATGTCGCGAACTCGGCCGCATTGGGAGCCGCACTCATCGCCGCAGCTGCGGGCGGGCACGACCTCGTCGGGCTTGAAGGTGTCTTCTGCAAACCTGCGGCAGACTCACTTCTGCTGCCGGACACGAGTTCGGCCTGTAAATACTCGACCGCGCTCGCTCATTTCAGGAAACTCCTGGAGCAAACCACCAACGGATAAGACATATGCAATTCAAGGACAGGATCATTGCCGTAACGGGCGCAGGCAGGGGCATCGGCCAGGAAATCGCGCGGGCTTTCGCGGCGGAGGGCGCGAGGGTCGTGCTGATTAGCCGCAGCGAATCAAGCTGCGGCGCGGCGGCGGAGGAAATCAACAAGCTATTCCCGGCATCATGCACCGCCTACGCCGTGGATGTGGCCTCCCACGACGCCGTTCAGGAACTCGCGAAGCGGATCGGCGAAGAGATCGGCGCGGTCAACGTTCTTGTAAACAACGCGGGCGTCACCCGCGACGGCCTGCTGATGCGGATGAAAGAGGAGGATTGGGACACCGTGCTCGACACGAATCTCAAAGGCGCGTTCAACACCGTGAAAGCCTTCATGCGCCCGCTGATGAAAGGCGAGAACTCCCGCATCATCAACATCGCCTCGGTCATCGGTCTCATCGGCAACGCTGGCCAGGCGAACTACTCCGCGAGCAAGGCGGGGCTGATCGGTTTCACCAAAGCCGTCGCCCGCGAACTCGCCGGGCGTGCCGTGACCTGCAACGCCATCGCGCCGGGCTTCATCACCACCGACATGACCGACGAGCTTCCGGAAAACGTGAAGCAGGCGGTCATCGGAAAAATCCCGCTCGGTTCCTTAGGCAACACGGAGGACATCGCGAAAACCGTCCTTTTCCTCGCCAGCCCGGCCGCCCGCTACATCACCGGCCAGGTCATCGCCGTCGATGGCGGAATGACGATGTAGGTTGCATACCTGTTAGACGTTATCCGTTTCGATTCTTAACATCTTCCCTTATATCCAATCTCGAATATCAAATAACCCTTCCCCCATGCAACTCCTCCTCCTCCGACACGGTAAAGCCGAGGACTGCTCCCCGGGCGGTGATTTCTCGCGCGAACTGGAGGAGAAAGGCCATGAGCAGGCGCGTCATGCGGCGCGCATTCTCGCTGCGGCGGATTTGCTGCCGGATCTTGTCCTGAGCAGCCCGGTTCTTCGTGCGAAGCAGACCGCCATCACGTTCACCGCCACCGCAGGATTACCCGGCCCGATCTTCCTGGATTGGCTTTCGTGCGGCATGTCGCCGGAAACAGCTCTCGCGGAACTGGCACATTTCCCCGAGTTCAAACGCATCATGATTGTCGGCCACGAGCCGGATTTTCCCTGCCTTATCGAGCGTTGCCTCGGCGCCACGGCGGATTGCATCGAAGTCCGTAAGGGCTCCATCACCTGCATCGAGCTGCGCCCTCCCTCCCCCCGCGCCACCCTCCGTTTCCTGATCCCACACAAACTCGCCAAACATCTCGACTGATGGATCCCAACTTAGGAGTTTAGAATTTAAAATTTAGAGTTTAAAGTTTTCCAGCATGTCATCCACCTACGGCGAAATTTTCCGCATCCACACCTATGGCGAATCCCACGGCGGCGGTGTGGGTGTCATCATCGACGGCTGTCCGCCGTCCATTCCTGTTTCGCAGGAGGAAATCCAGCTTGAGCTTGACCGCCGCCGCCCCGGCCAATCGGAGATCGTCACCCCGCGGAAGGAAGCCGATACCGCGGAAATCCTCTCCGGTATCCATGACGGGAAAACGCTTGGCACGCCGATTTCGATCCTCGTCCGCAACACCGACCAACGCCCGTCCGCCTATGAGGAAATGGCCGTGAAATACCGCCCTTCGCACGCCGATTTTACCTACGACGCGAAATACGGCATTCGCGCCCCTTCCGGAGGAGGCCGTGCTTCCGCGCGCGAGACAATAGGCCGTGTGGCCGCCGCCGCCGTGGCGAAAAAGGTGCTCGCCTCGCTTTACCCCGGCATTGAGGTCATCGCGTGGGTAAGCACGATCCAGCATATCCAAGCCAACGTCGACCCCGCTACCATCACCGCAGACCAGGTGGAGTCCAACATTGTCCGCACCGGCGACCCGCTGGTCGTCGGTGAGATGATCGATCACATCAAAAAGATCCGCTCCGATGGGAACTCGGTGGGCGGCATCATCGAGTGCGTGATCAGGCATTGCCCGGCCGGGCTGGGGGAGCCGATATTCGACAAGCTGGAGGCGGATCTGGCAAAAGCCATGCTTTCCATCCCCGCCACCAAGGGTTTTGAGATCGGCTCGGGCTTCCAGGGCACCTTGTTGACAGGGAAAGAGCACAACGACTCCTTCGAGATGCGCGAAGGCAAAGTCCGCACCAAAACAAACCGCTCCGGCGGCGTGCAGGGCGGCATCTCAAACGGCGAGGACATCGTGTTCCGCGTCGCCTTCAAGCCGACCGCCACCATCATCTCCACCCAGGACACGGTGACGGAAACCGGCGAGAATACCACGCTGCAAGGGAAAGGCCGCCACGACGCCTGCGTGCTGCCGCGCGCCGTGCCCATCGTCGAGGCCATGGCCACCCTTGTCATCACGGATCATTTCCTCCGCCAGCGCGCGTTGCGGGGGCTTCCCTGAAATGGATACGCTACCGGAAATCTCGCTTGGCACGGCCGCTCTCGTGATTTTCGGCTGTTGCGCGGGATACATGCTCCTCCGCGGCGTCGCGCGCACCATCGTCAACGCCGCGTCCCTCACATTCAGCGCCTGGGTGGGCTTCCGCATCTGGCAGCAGGCCCCTTCCCTGGCTATCGCCTGGTTTGGCACCCCCCCCGAATTTGTCCTCATCGGCCTGCCTGTTGCGGCGTTTCTGGTTACCCTTCTTCTCCTGCGCAAAGTGATCGGGTGCTTTCTCTCGCCCTTGCCGCGCTCCAGCGGTGATGTCGCACCGCGCAGCGGCGGCCAGCTGTTTTTCCGGCTTCTCATCACCCTGATACCCGCCGCCCTGCTGTGCCTGATCGCCGCCACTTTGGTTCATCATGCGGGTTCCGTGGCAGAGATCCGCGACTCCGTAAACCCGGGCTGGGCAGGGAAAATGAAAAAATCCCTTTCCGCAGCCATTCCCGCCGAATTGATGGATTGGCTTGATCCCATGGCGAGCGAGCCCCGCGTGCGCCTGGCAAAAATGATAGCCGCCAGGCCGGAGCCGCTCCAAGCCGTCATCGATCCCGAGACCGGCAAGCCTTACCCCCGCGCCATCATCGTCGATGATCCGGAGCTCGCGGATCTGGCCCGCAAAGGCCGTTTCAGCACCATCCTCCGCCACCCCCTGCTTTCCGAGGCGCTCAAGGATCCGCTCATCCGCCAGGCGCTCGGCTTGTGAAATGGGTTGAACCGCGAATGAACGAGGATTTCCGGAGGTGAAGAGGAACCACGGATGAACACGGATGGGGAAATGGCTGGGCGGCGAACCCATCCTTTCCTGAGATCCGCGTTCATGCGCGTTCATCCGTGGTTCGAATTCCCAAACCCATTCGCGGTTTGCCTCTTCCTAAAACGCAATCCCCGCCGCCGCCAGCGCCGCATGGATCTTGAAATCCACCGCGAACCCTTCGGAAAGTTTCCCGGCCAGGAAACCCCTCAGCTCCGGGAGCGGCACATGATGCACCGTGATCTCCTCGCCGGACACACCGCCGCCCTCTGTCTCCCGGCTCAGGCCGGTGGCGAGAAAAAGATGCGTGAACTCCGGCGTCATCCCCGCCGAGGTCGGCGAGCTCAGGATCGCCCGCATCTCCCTGGCGCGGTGCCCCGTCTCCTCCATCAGCTCCCGCGCCGCCGTGTCCGCCAGCGCTTCGCCGCGATGCTCCTCCTCATCGCCCACAAGACCCGCCGGGATCTCGATCACCCGCCTCCCCACCGGGATGCGGAACTGCTCCACCAGCACGATCTCATCCCTCTCCGTGATCGCGAGGATGCCCACGCACGCGTCCGAATTCGGCCGCCGCACGAAGTCCCAGTGCCCGATCCGGTAAAGCCCCAGCCATTTCGATTCATACAGCGTGATCTCCTCCGTCATGCCCCACCCCTAACCCAAGCCCCGCCCCATGAGGAGGGTAAAATACCGTCTGGTCTCCCGAATCGATGTGAACACAGTTGTTGATAAAATCCCGGCCTTGCGCGCCGAACGTCAATTCATTGATTGAGTAGATTGAGACATGATGCCGCCGCCCAAAAAATTCGATATGCTCCTCGTCAACTGTTAGAGTGCCCATATCCTCCTATGCAAAGAGGCTCCATCGTCGCCAGGTATTCTTCTGGGGAAGAAACCAAACGTTATGGAATGTTATTGGCTGGCTCATGTTTGTTGATGGCAGTGTTCTTGAATTCTGGCCCAACATTGGTATTCGTTATCCTCCAAATGGTGTCGCCGGGCGATATCTTCTCGATCTCCGAAAGATCGGCCTTGCAAGACATTGGGGGTGAGCGGGTTGGGAGGATGTTACGGATCCCTTTTTTTGGAACGTGAAGAGGTTCGGATGCGCCGCTCTAACAGATATCACGTTTCCGGCGGCGTTTGTGGATATCAGGCGGCAGAGAAGGCGGCCGCTCCGGGAGCTACGGAACGGGTTCAATCCTGAAGCGGGTTCCGGATTCGGAGCGCGGATCTTCAGCCCGCCGCGCAAAACATCGCGCGGCGGGGAAAGAAAGGTTGGCGGAAACGGGTAAATGGGGATACCTAACCGCCCCCGCAGCAAAAGCCTCCATGGATCGCCACGATTTCGATATCCCCGTCACGTTCCGGCACCGGGTGATCTTCACCCGCGGCGCATTTTCCGCCGACAACAAGGCCTTGGCCGATGTCCTCGCCGAGGGCGGCGGCAGGCGGGCGCTGGTGTTTCTCGAAAGCGCCGTCGCCGCTTCATGGAAAGGCCTGGCCGATGAGATCCACGCCTACTTCGGGAAGCTGGATCTCGATTTCCGCGGCGTGCGCGTTTTCGCCGGCGGCGAGTCCTGCAAGGCGGATGAGGATCTCGTCCGCGAGGTCTGGCGGGAGATCGATCTCGGTCACATCGACCGGCATTCCTACGTGATCGCGATTGGCGGCGGTGCGTTCCTGGACGCCGTCGGCTTCGCCACCTCCACGGCTCACCGCGGCGTGCGGTTGGTGCGGTTCCCCACCACCACCCTTTCCCAGGACGATAGCGGCGTGGGCGTGAAAAGCGCGATCAACGCCTTCGGCAAAAAGAACTGGATCGGTTCCTTCTCCGTACCCTTCGCGGTGATCAACGACTTCCGTTTCCTCGAAACCCAGGACGGCGAGAGCAGCCGCGCGGGACTCATCGAGGCGATCAAGGTCGCGCTCGTGAAGGACGGCGATTTCTTCGCGTGGATCGAGAAAAACGCCGCGGCACTCGCGAAGGGCGAGCGCGATCCTTTCGAGGAATGCGTGAAGCGCTCCGCCCTGCTCCACACCCGCCACATCGCCCTCGGCGGTGATGCCTTCGAGGCCGGCTCCAGCCGCCCGCTCGACTTCGGCCACTGGGCCGCGCACAAGCTGGAGGCGCTTACCAACTACCAGCTCTCGCATGCCGCGGCGGTTTCCGTCGGCCTCGCGCTGGATACGGTTTACTCGCGCCGCATCGGCCTGCTTGCGGAAGCCGATGCCGCGCGCGTCCTCGCCGTCCTCGCCACGCTCGGTCTCAAGACCTACCACCCGGCTCTCGATTGGACGGACAGGAAAGGCCAGCGCCGCGTCCTAACCGGTCTCGACGAATTCCGCGAGCACCTCGGCGGCGAACTCACCGTCCTCCTCCTCGCCGACATCGGAAAGGGCACGGATGTCCATGAATTCGACATGGAGCAATTGGAGAAAAGCATTGCGGAACTGCACACCGAATGGGAGCGGGAAAACTCCTGAAGCCAAGGCCAATGCCGGAACCCCGGCATGCTTCCCGATTACCGGATGAGGCGCATCCCGCTCCTCCGATTTGTACGCCACACGATGGCTTGGGCCATGTTGCCAAAAGTCCCTGTGGAAACGGGGATGGATCGGGTTTTCGTCCGACAATTCACAGCCCCTTGTCCGTCACCGCCCCTTCGCTCGCGCTGGTGACAAGCTTCGCGTATTTCGCGAGAACGCCGAACTTGTAGCGCGGCTCCGGGCGCAGCCACTTAGCCTTGCGGGCGGCGATTTCCGCGTCGGTGAGATTCACGGAAATGCGGTTCTCGACGGCGTTGATCTCGATCTCATCGCCTTCTTCGAGGATGCCGATCGTGCCGCCTTCGTAGGCTTCCGGGGTGATGTGGCCGACGACGAAGCCGTGGCTGCCGCCGGAGAAGCGGCCGTCGGTGATGAGGGCGACGTCCTTGCCGAGACCCATGCCCATGACGGCGGAGGTGGGGCCGAGCATTTCGCGCATTCCGGGGCCGCCCTTGGGCCCTTCGTAGCGGATGACGATGACGTTTCCTTTCTCGATCTTCTTGTCGAGAATGGCGGTCATGGCTTCCGGCTCAGAGTTGAACACGCGGGCTTTGCCTTTGAAAGTTTCGCCTTCCTTGCCGGAAATTTTCGCGACGGAGCCGCCTTCCGCGAGGTTGCCGTAAAGGACGCGCAAGTGGCTGTCCTTTTTGAGCGGGTTGTCGAGCGGGCGGATGATCTGCTGGTCGGCGGGGTATTTGATCGGGGATTTCTCCAGATTCTCCCGCATGGTGCGGCCTGTGACGGTCATGCAATCGCCGTGCAGGAGACCCGCTTCGAGCAGCATGCGCATCAGCGGCACGGTGCCGCCGATGCGGACGAGATCCGCCATCGCGTATTTGCCGGAGGGCTTGAGATCGGCGAGAACCGGCGTCTTTTTGCCGATGCGCTCGAAGTCGTCGAGAGTGATCTCCACCCCGGCGGAATGTGCCATGGCGGGGATGTGGAGGCAGGCGTTGGTGGAGCCGCCGAGGGCGATGAGGACGGTGATTGCGTTTTCGAAAGCCTCTTTCGTCATGATGTCGCGGGGCTTGATGCCGAGCTTGATGAGGTTCAGCACCGCCGCGCCGGCGTCGAAGCAATCGCGCATCTTGTCATCGGAAATGGCGGCCTGGGCGGAGCTGTTCGGGAGCGACATGCCGAGCGCCTCGATCGCGCTGGCCATGGTGTTGGCGGTGTACATCCCGCCGCAGGAACCCGGGCCGGGGATCGCGCAGGACTCGACGTGCTCCAGCTCCTCGTCGCTGAACTCGCCGTTCGCGTGTTTGCCCACCGCCTCGAACACGGAGACGATATCGAGATCCTTTTCCTCGCCCTTGATCTTGCCACAGCCGGGCAGGATGGTGCCGCCATAGACGAAGACGGCGGGGCGGTTCATGCGGCCCATCGTCATCACGCAGGCGGGCATGTTTTTGTCGCAACCGCCGATGGCGACGAAGCCGTCCATGCCCTCGCAGCCGACCACCGTCTCGATGGAATCCGCGATTACCTCGCGGGAAACGAGCGAGTATTTCATCCCCTCGGTGCCCATCGATATCCCGTCGGAGATGGTGATCGTGTTGAAAATGATGCCCTTGCCGCCCGCCGCATCCACGCCCTTCTTGGACTCGATGGCGAGCTTGTCGATGTGGATGTTGCAGGGCGTGACCTCGCTCCAGGTTGAGGCAATGCCGATCTGCGGTTTTGCGAAATCGGCTTTCTTGAAACCCACTGCGTAGAGCATGGCGCGGCTCGGCGCGCGGTCGGGGCCATCAAGCATCAAACTGGAAAAAGGGCGTTCTTGGTCGTTCATCGGGCGGCGATGTTTCCCGAAACCGGCGGGATTGGCAACCCGCTTCCCAGAACCAATTTTCCAGCCTGAACCGCCGCCTAATAACAGTGGGAATACCCGCCGTGGTAATGGCCACCGTAGTGACCGCCGCCATAACCATAACCGCCCCGGCGATAATACCTGCCACCGCCGTAGTAATTGTTTTGGCTGTAAGAGTGGTGGTTGTCGTCCGCGAGTGCGTATCCGACGATTCCCGCTGCGGCTACACCCACCAGCGCGACGCCGGGATCGACGGATTGCCTAGGGTTTCCGTAGGCGTCGTAGCTGGTCGTGCAGCTCGCGCTGAGGGTTGCGCAGGCGAGCAGGGCGGTGAGGCGAACCGGGGACAGGATTGTCTTCATGGTAAAGGAATGACGCGGCGTCCCGTGATTCCATTCAGCGGGATTTCGGAAATTTTTTACCGACTTTTTTAGCGGGGCGCGCGGCGGGTTTCTGCGGTTTGGAAATTTCCCTTTCCCGCGTCCGTTTCCGCCAATCCTTCTTGGCGGGCGGGATCACGATCGCGGGGGATTTCGCGTAGTAGTCGAAGCTCCTCAGTTTTTTTCGCGGCAGGCGCTGGCCGATGGCCATTTCCAGGATGCCGAGCAGGTTGAGGTCGCCCTTGGGCACGAAGCTGACCGCCTCGCCTTCGTGCTCCGCGCGGCCGGTGCGCCCGATGCGGTGGATGTAGTCCTCGGGGTTCACGGGGAAATCGTAATTCACCACGTGGCTCACGCCATCGACGTCGATCCCGCGCGCGGCGAGATCGGTGGCGACGAGCACTCGCACCGCGCCGCTTTTGAAATCCGCCAAGGCCTTGATCCGCTTCTCCTGCGTGCGCCCGGAGTGTAGCCTCGTGACGCTGATTTTTTCCTTCCGCAGGATCTCCGTGAGTCGGTTCGCGCCGTCCTTCATGCGGACGAAGACGAGCACGCGGACGAACGACTCGTCTTTCAGCAACGCCAGCAGCATCGCGTCCTTGAGGTGCGGCGGGACTTCGTAAACCGCCTGTTTCACGGTATCCGCCGGGTTGTTTTTCGCGCCGACCTGCACCCGCTTCGGCTCGTGCTGGAAGCGCTTCGCGAGGGACTCAACCTCACGCGGGAAGGTGGCGGAAAACATCAGGGTCTGGCGGCGTTTCGGGAGGGCGGCGACGATGGTCTCTATGTCCGGCAGGAAACCCATGTGGAGCATGCGGTCGGCCTCATCGAGGACGAGCACTTCGAGACGCGAGAAATCGAGCTTGTGCCGCCCTAACAGATCGATGAGCCGGCCGGGTGTGGCGACGATGATGTTCGCCCCTTTCCGCGCCGCGCGGATCTGCGAGTTTTCATCCACCCCACCGTAGATCGCGGCGACGCGGATGCTGAGGTGGCGGCCGTAGGAATGGATGCTTTCCGTGATCTGGATGGCGAGCTCGCGGGTCGGTGCGAGGATCAGGGCGAGGGTGCCGTGGAGTTTGTTCTCCGCTTTCCTCAGGGAAAGCCGGTGCAGCATGGGCAGGACGAAGGCCGCCGTCTTGCCGGTGCCGGTCTGGGCGATGGCGGTGATGTCGTCGCCGCACATCACCTTCGGGATCGCGGCGGCCTGAACGGGGGTCGGGCGGGCATAACCGACTTTTTTAATGGCGCGGAGGATCCCCTCCTCCAATCCGAATTCGCTGAATGGCATGGAGGAATCCTAGACCCACACCTGCGGCGCTGGCACGGATTTAAATCACAGCCTCATGCGCTCCGGTCAGCGGTCGGCAAACTCACAGCCATTCCATAGGTGCGGCTGGGCACTGGGTGCTTTGCTCAGAAATCCCTGCGTCCTTGGAGGGCGCGGATGAGGGTGAGTTCGTCGGCATGCTCGAGGCCGCCGCCTGCGGGGAGTCCCTGGGCGATGCGGGTGAGCTTCACGGGTTTTCCCCGCATCATGTCGGCGAGGTAGTTCGAGGTGGCCTCGCCCTCCACATCGGCGCCGAGGGCGAGGATGATCTCCATGCCGCCGCCGTTTTCCACGCGCCGCATCAGCGAGGGGATGTTGAGGTCTTCGGGGGAAACGCGGTCGAGCGGCGAGAGTTTTCCGCCAAGGCAATGGTAGCGGCCCTTGAACGCGCCGGATCTTTCCAGCGGGATCACATCGGTCGCCTGTTCGACAACGCAAAGGATGGAGTCGTCGCGCTTCGGGTCGTCGCAGATGCCGCAGCTTTCGCGGGTGGCGAAAAATCCGCAGGCCGGGCAGGCGATGATCTCCTCGTCCGCTTTCACCAGCGCCTCGGCGAGAACTTTCGGCTCGGCCTTGCGGTTCTGCAGGAGCCAGACGGCCATGCGCTCCGCGCTGCGCGGGCCGATGCCGGGGAGGCGTTTCAGCTCGTCGATGAGGGCGCGGACGGGGATGGGGAAATCAGCGCGCGCCATGATCTTTCGATTGGGTTTTATCCACGGGCAGGACGTGGTTGGTGGTGTAGAACATCGCGCAGAAACCCGACCACAGGACGGCGACCAGCGCCACCCCGATCTCCGGCTTGTGAGCGGCCAGCAGCAGCACCGGCCCCCATGCGGCGGTGAGCGCGAAAGTCAGGCAAAACACAACCAGCCTGCGCCACAGGCCGGGGACGTTCAGGATCACGGCGGGCAGCAGGAACGCGAGCAACGCGGAGCCACCCCAGATCTCGATATGACCCAGGGTATTCGGCGGCGATGCCATGCCTTTCGGCGAAAACACGCTCTCCAAAAAGCCGTCCACTTCCCCCATCAGCCCCAGGAAACTCAGCCCCGCCGACAAGGCCAGCGCCATCACGCCGGCGGAAAGAACCGCCAGCCCGATGTGTGGATGATCCCGTGCCTGCCCTTTTCCGCTCATCCGAGGATTTCCAGAAGCTTCTCCGTGTGACTCAGCGGCGAGACCTTTTCGAGCACCGCCTTGATGCGCCCGTCCGGGCCGATCACGAACGTACTCCGCTCCACGCCCATGAATTTTTTCCCCAACATCGACTTCTGCACCCACACGCCGAAGGCCTCGCAGACCGCCTTGTCCGGATCCGCGATGAGCGGGTAAGGGAGCTGCCGTTTGGAAATGAATTTTTTGTGGCTTGCCGCGCCGTCCGCGCTGACCCCGAACACGCGCGCCTTGCCCTTGAGCTCCGTCCAATGGTCGCGCAGCGAGCAGGCCTGGATCGTGCAGCCCGGCGTGCTGTCCTTCGGGTAAAAAACGAGCACCACCGTTTCGCCACGCAACGCGGAGAGCGTGAGTTCCGTTTCCGTTTCCCCGTCCACCACCATTGCGGTGAAATCCGGTGCCATATCGCCAACCTTGGGTTTCATGCGCGGAGCATCACCGCGCCACGTGCGCGAATCAACCCTGCTTATTCGGATCTCTCACGCCACGGACAAGGTTTTCCCGCGCCACATACATTGCGGTTGTATGACCAAGCCCAGCGGTTAGGTTTTTCCCGATAACCCCACCAACCTGTCACGACATTGACGCGTATCCTTTCCATGTTCCTGCTCGCCGCCCCTGCGCTTTGCGCCCAGGGAACCTCGCCGGATATGAAGAAAAGCCCGGTATCCCTGCTGCCCGACGGCAGCGTGCTCAAGGGCGTGCTGCTACCGCGCTATGACAAGGAGCGCAACCTCATCGGCGACATGAAGGCGGAAACCATGACCCTGATCGACTCCGAGCGGGTGCAGGGCGAGAACGTCCTGATCCGCTTTTTCAACCGCGACCGCAGCCTGCGCGGGAAAGTGGAAATGGAGAACGCGTTGTTCGACCAGGCGAAGTCCCGCATTTTCGCGAACGAACCTGTGGAGATCACCACCGACAGGCTGGTTGCCCGGGGCGGCGGGCTTGTGTATTCCTT
The DNA here is from genome assembly GCA_027485615.1 of Verrucomicrobiaceae bacterium. Taxonomy (GTDB): domain Bacteria; phylum Verrucomicrobiota; class Verrucomicrobiia; order Verrucomicrobiales; family Akkermansiaceae; genus Luteolibacter. The sequence goes on along the minus strand of JAIXQS010000167.1, from coordinate 85,934 downwards.
GCGGGAAGGCGAAGGTTTCCTGAAAGGCCCCGCGACCACCTGGATCTCCGCCCCTCCCACCGCCACCTCCATGAACAGAAGACCCATTTCCGCCGCCGCGCTCGTTGCACTCGGCCTCGCGCCCTCGCCGCTCGTCGCAGTGCCGCCCGCGTTCGTTTCCGGGGATGAACTCGCCGCGATCAAGGCCGACTCCGCTCCTGCGAAGCCGGAAATGGACAAGCGCTCGACCGCCATGGAGGCCAGTTTCAACGAATCGGTCGAACTGGGAAAAAAGGCATCCGCCGCCGCTCTCGAGTTCATCAGCACAAGCGGGATCAAGAACATCGCCGCGGAGGAACCCGCAGCGGAAGCCGAGGCCAAACCGCTCGAAGTGAATCCCGGCCCCGATGACACCGTGATCACCAGCGAAGGCGGGATGTATTTCGACGCGGACGAAGGCGTCCTCGTTTACCTGAAAAACGTCAAGGTCACCGACCCGCGCTTCAACCTCAGCGGCGCGGATCAGCTCAAGGTGTTCTTCGAGAAAAAGCCGGAGAAAAAGGAGGCCAAGGCCGAAAAGCCGGCGGGCATGGGTAACTTCGGCGATGTGCAGAAAATCGTCGCCGAGGGCGCGGTGCTCATTGACCAGAAAGGTGTCGGCGGTAAGGAGCCGGTGCAGGCCAGCGGTGGCATCCTCACTTATAACATCGCCACCGGGGAAATCATTATCAGTGAGCGATTCCCGTGGGTGAAGCAGGGCGCTTTCTATGCCCGCGCCAAGGAATCGGATCTCAGTCTCCGCCTCCTAAAAAACGGCGATTTCTCCCTCACCCCCGGCAACTGGGAAATGGGCGGAAACCTAAACCTCAAGGGCAACTAGTCTCTTCTTGAAAGTTGATCCTTGAAATTTGAAATTTCCCCAAGTGCACGATCCCGGCTCCACCTGCAAGAACACCGAAACCGCCGTCCTGTCCGCACAGGGCTTGCGCAAAACCTACGGCGGGCGCGCCGTGGTCGATGGCGTCTGTATCACCGTCCAACCGAAGGAAATCGTCGGCCTGCTCGGCCCCAACGGCGCGGGGAAAACGACCTCCTTCTACATGATCGCCGGCCTGATCCCTGCGGACGAAGGCACGATCCATCTCAACGGCGAGAACATTTCCAAGCTGCCCATGCACCGCCGCGCCCGCCTCGGCCTCGGCTACCTGCCGCAGGAAGAATCCGTGTTCCGCAAGCTCTCCGTCCTCGACAACCTCCTCGCCATCCTGGAGACCCGCCCCGGCTTCTCCCGCGCCGACCAGAAAGCCCGCGCCCACGACCTGCTCGACCGCTTCGGCATCACGAAACTCTCCAAATCCCTCGCCATCACCCTCTCCGGCGGCGAGAAGCGCCGCCTCGCCATCGCCCGCTCCCTCTGCTCCGATCCCAAGGTGCTGATGCTCGACGAACCCTTCGCCGGCATCGATCCCATCGCCGTCGAGGACATCCAACGCATCGTCCGCGAACTGCGCGAAAAGGACGGCCTCGCCATCCTTATCACCGACCACTCGGTGCGCGAAACCCTCACCATCACCGACCGCGCCTTCCTAATCCACGACGGCAAGGTCATCCTCGAAGGAGCCTCCGAAGAGCTCGTCAACGACCCCATCGCCAAGAAATACTACCTCGGCGAGGATTTCAGGATGTGAACAATTACACGGCACAAATCCCCACGCCCTGTCTCAGGCTGGCGAGCTTGTCCGGGTTTTTCGGGATGAACTCCTGGCCGACGAAGCCCTTGTATCCCGTGGCCGCGATGGCGCGCATGATGGCGGGGTAGTTGAGTTCCTGCGTCTCGTCGATCTCGTTGCGGCCGGGGCAGCCGCCGGTGTGGTAGTGGGAGAAATGGCGGTGGTGGGCGCGGATCGTGGCGATGATGTCGCCCTCCATGACCTGCATGTGGTAGATGTCGTAAAGCAGCCGGAAATTCGGGCTGGCGATCCTTTCCGAAAGGGCGACGCCCCACGCGCTTTGGTCGCACATGTAGCCGGGATGATCGACCCGCGAGTTCAGCAGTTCCATCGTCAGCGTAATGCCGAGCTTCTCGGCGAGGGGTAAAATCCGCTTCAGCCCTACCGCGCAGTTTTCCAAGCCCTGCTCATCGTCCATGCCATCGCGGTTGCCGGAAAAGCAGATCAGTTGTTTCGCGCCGACTTCCGAGCAGTCCTTTAGTTTCCGTTCGTAAACCTCCACCAGCGCGTCGTGGTGCTCAAGGCGGTTGAAAGCCTTTTCGATCATGCCGACTTTCACGCCGTCTTTCGTAACGGTTGTGGGAAACGTCACGACCGCACAGTCGAGGCCGTGCTTCCGCAGCGTCGCGAAGTCGGATGTTTCCAGTAGTTCGATGGAGCCGATGCCCATTCCCTTCGCCGCCACGCAGAAATCCTCCAGCGGAATGTCAGCGTAGGGCCAGCGGCAGACGGAATGGTTGATCGGGTTGGACTCGCTCATAGCGGAGATGCTGGCCGGAGTCCTCGCGGGTGGCAATCCAATGAATTACCTATGGCGCTGGAGCCTTCAAATAGCCTCTCTCCCGCATGGCCTTGGTCATTTCCCGATTTTGTCCTTAAACCGATCAATCGGGCGGCATTATGACCGGAAGCCGGCGATTCCCGAAGCGGCGATACACGGAGAAATCACGGCGATCCGTGGTGATGATCTTCGCCCGGCGATGAACTTCCGACAAAACCACAAGGGAGGCATCGGCGGGATCCATGCGTTCATATTTCATCATCAGTTCCTGGGTTCGCGCCAAGAGTTCCGGCCACGGGTGCAGCAGTTGGATGACTCCCGCGCGCACCAAGGCCAGCAACGCGTGGGCGGGCTGCGTGTTTCCGCCGAGATGCCAACACGCCTCACCGAGAACGATCTCCGTGGTGTGAAGCGGGCCGCGCAGCGACGATAGGGTCTTGACCGACCATTCATGCCACTGGTCGTTGGCGTTGAACCATCCGATCAGGGGGCCGGCATCAATCAGATTCTCGACCTCCATAGCCTTCGCGGGTGGAAAGGTCGACCGGGCCGGAAAACATTCCCCGATAGGGAGCCGCCATTTTGGCGAAATCGACGGGATCGCCGTCCGTTTCGCGTATCAATGCACGCCGGACAACTTCGGATACGGACTCGTTGCCCGCCTTTGCCTTGCGGCGCAACCGCGCATCAAGGGTTTCGGGAATCTTCACGGTCAGGGCTTTCACGGTAAGACTATGGTATTACCCGGTTGTGCGCTGTGCAAGGGAATTTCCTAAGCCAGCAAATCCTTCACCACATGTCCGTGGACATCCGTCAGGCGGAAGCGGCGGCCTTGGAAAGTGTGGGAGAGGCGGGTGTGGTCAATGCCGAGCTGGTTGAGGATGGTGGCGTGGAAATCGTGAACGTGGACGGCGCCGGGGGTGAATTTTTCCTTCGAGGGGTCGATCGCCTGGCCGTCCGCGCCGACGATGTTGTAGCCGTAATCATCGGCTGACCCGTAGGTCATGCCGGGTTTCACGCCGCCGCCCGCCATCCATGCGGTGAAGCAACGCGGGTGGTGATCGCGGCCGTAGTTTGTTTTCGTGAGGGTGCCTTGTGAATAGGCGGTTCGTCCGAATTCTCCGCCCCAGACGACGAGGGTGTCCTCTAACATGCCGCGCTGTTTCAGATCGGTGATGAGGGCGGCGCAGCCTTGGTCGGTTTCCTTGGCTTGATTGCGGATGGCACCGGGCAGGTTCCCGTGCTGATCCCAGCCGGGGTGGTAGAGCTGGATGAAACGCACGCCGCTCTCGGCAAGGCGGCGGGCGAGCAGGCAGTTCGCGGCGAAGGTGCCGGGATTCTGTGCATCCGGGCCGTAGAGCTCCTTGACCGATTGCGGCTCGCCGCCGATATCGGTGACCTCCGGCACGCTGGTCTGCATCCTGAAAGCCATCTCGTATTGGGAAATACGGGTTTCGATCTCGGGATCGAGTTCGTTCTGGAACTCGATCTTATTGAGAGCGGAGAGCTTGTCCAACAGGGCGCGGCGTCCGGAGCGGCAGACACCGTCTGGATCGGAGAGGTAGAAAACCGCGTCTTTTCCGGAGGAGAAACGCACGCCTTGGTAGCGGGAATCCATGAAACCGGTGCCCCAGAGACGGGAGGCAAGCGGCTGGTCGGTAGGTTTTTTCGTAACGAGGACGACGAAGCCGGGCAGGTTCTCGTTTGTCGAGCCAAGGCCGTAGGTGACCCATGAGCCAAGCGACGGACGGCCAGCGATTTGCGAACCGGTTTGGAAGAAAGTCATCGCCGGATCGTGGTTGATCGCCTCCGTCCAGAGGGATTTCACAAAGCAAAGATCATCTACTACTTTCGCAGTATGTGGCAGGAGCTCGCTGACCCATGCGCCGGATTTCCCGTGTTGGGCGAACTTGAACTGAGAGCCAGCGAGCGGCAACGATGCTTGGTTTCCGGACATGCCGGTGAGGCGCTGGCCGCGGCGGACTTCATCCGGGAGCTGCTGGCCGTTGAGTTCGTTGAGCTTCGGCTTGTAATCGAAAAGATCCATGTGCGAAGGGCCGCCGGACATGAAGAGATAGATCACACGCTTCGCTTTCGGAGCGTGGTCTGCGATGAGCTTTTCGCCGATCGCAGCTGCAGAACTCTTCTCAGACATGAGCGAAGCGAGTGCCGCTCCGCCGATACCGGTGGAGAGCTTGGAGAGGAAATTGCGGCGGGTGATTTCGAACATGATCAGCGGAGGGTGATGTTGGAGTCGAGGTTGAGTAGCACTTGGGCGAGGGCGGTGAAGGTGGCGAGTTCCGTCTTGTCGAGGGCGGGATCGGCGGGGGAATCGCCGACTTTGAGGAGGGCTTCGGCATCCGAGGATTTCGAGGTGAAGAAGCCGCGCTGCTGGGTGGTGAGTTCGAGCAAAATGGGAATTTGCCCGGAGCTGGGCGCGGTGCCGATCACGTGGCGATAGGCCCATTTCACGCGGGTCTCGTCGGTGGCTCCGCCTTCTTTCATGATGCGCTCGGCAAGCTTGCGGGCGGCTTCCACGAACTGCGGATCGTTGAGCATGACGAGGGCTTGGAGGGGGGTGTTGGTGACGGTGCGGCGGGTCGAGCAGACCTCGCGGGTGCCGGTGTCGAAGAGGGTCATGTTCGGCGGGGTGGTGGTGCGCCGCCAGAAGGTGTAGAGAGAGCGGCGGTAGAGCCCCTCGCCCTTGTCGGGCTTGTATTCGGGGAGGAAATTGTTGATCTCCTTCCACATCGAGCCGGGTGCTTGGTAAGGATGGACCGGCTGGCCTCCGATCGTTTCAGCGAGCAGGCCGGAGAGGGCGAGGGCGCTATCGCGGAGCATTTCTGCGGAGAGCCGGCGGGAAGGGCCGCGCGCGAGGAGGGTGTTGGCAGGGTCGTGTTCGCGGAGTTCGGGAGTGGCTTTCGAATCCTGGCCGTAGGTGGCGGAGAGAACCATCTGCTTGACGGCACGCTTGTGATCCCAGCCGTGGTTCATGAGATCGCGGGCGAGCCAATCTAACAGCTCGGGATGAGAAGGCTGCGCGCCTTGCAGACCGAAATTGTCCGAGGTCTCTACGATGCCGGTGCCGAAAATTTCCTGCCAGATGCGGTTCACCATCACGCGGGCGGTTAGCGGGTGGTCGGGCGCGGTCAGCCATCTCGCGAAGCCGAGGCGGTTGCGCGGCTGGTCGGTGGGAAACGGTGGGAGCCAAGCCGGGGTTTCGCGCTCCACTTTTTCGGTGGGCTGGGTGTAATCGCCGCGGGCTAGGATGTAAGCGGGGCGCGGGATTTCGGTTTCGCGCATGGTGACGATCTCGCGGACCTTGTCCTGCTCGGTGCGGTAGGCGGTACGGGCGGCGTTTACCTTTTTGGAAAGCTCCCTGGCGGTGCCGTTCACTGCGGAGAAATAGTATTCGCGGAGGAGGGCGCGGTCGGTGATTTCGGAGAGAGCATTCCCTGAATATATGGCTGCGGCCTCGGCGGCGGAGATGGCGCGGGTGTGGATGTAAACGTCATCCAGCATGCCACCGCGCAGACCGATGTCGCGCCCTCGCGCGAGGAAGTTGAGGGAATTTCCGACTAGGAAATCACGCGTGAGGTTGTCACAGGCGATGGTGGTCGCTGCGGGTTTTCCATTGAGGAAAATTTTCAGCCCGGCTGCTTTGCGGGAGCCGTCGTTGGTGACGGTGATGTGCGTCCACTCGCTCGTGGGGATTTTCGTTTCCGTGGCAACGGAGGCGGCACAGCCGGGCAGTTCGCGGGTGAGTGTCCAGGTGATGTGGCCATCCAAGAGGAGGAGTTCGTAACCGGAAAACGGGAGATCAAACGAGGATGTGTTCGAGAAAATCACCGCGCGTTTGTGATCTTCGGCGGGCTTGACCCAGAGGGAGAACGAGACGGGTTGATCCGCGTGGGCGATGCCGAGGGAGGGCAGCACAGTGGCGCTGTCGCCGTCGGCGAGGATGCCGTTGCCGGATTTCCCGGGAGCGAGCTTGTTGCCGCCGGCCTTGGCGGGCTGCTTCGGGTCGATCTCGTTTTTCAACTCATTGCCTTTGGCTTCATCGAAGAGGAAACGCGCGGCGAGATCGGGTGCGGGAAATTGCTTTTCCGATGCGAGCCATGCTTGGAATTCGGGCTCGGCGGATGTGATGAACTTCGAAAGCGCGGTCTCGGAGGCGGTGATTTCGGATTGGAGGCGGGTGAGGTTTTTTTCCTGCTCTTCGGTGGGCAGAAGAAGTGCGGGCTGGGGCAAAACTCCGCCACGGCTTGCGCCACCTTGGATGAGGCCGGCCTCGGGGATGCTATTGAAGAACGCGCCGAAGGAGTAGTAGTCCTTCGCGGTGATCGGATCGTATTTGTGATCGTGGCATCGGGCGCACTCAAAGGTCAGCGCCATGAACGCGGTGCCGGTGGTATGGATGCGGTCGGAAATGCCCTCCTGGCGAAACTCCTCATCCACGGAGCCGCCCTCGTTCGTCTTGCGGTGGATGCGGTTGAAGGTGGTGGCGAGTTTCTGGTCGCGCGTGGCATCCGGCAGCAGGTCGCCTGCGAGCTGCTGGGTGATGAACTGGTCGAGCGGCAGGTTGTCGTTGAAAGCCCGGATCACCCAATCGCGGAATGGCCACGCCTCCGTCTGGATGTCGGCCTGGTATCCGAAGGAATCCGCGTAGCGCGCGACATCGAGCCATGGGGTGGCCATGCGTTCGCCGAAACGTGGCGAGGCGAGCAGGCGGTCGACGACGGCTTCGCGGGCGGATGGATCTGTTAGAAATGCGTCGATCTCCGCCTGCGTCGGAGGCAGACCTGTTAGATCGAAGGTGACGCGGCGCAACCAACGCTCCGGCGCGGCGGGCGGGCTGGGCGTGAGCTTTTCCTTTTCGAGCCGGGCGAGGATGAAAGAGTCGATGGGTGTTTTCGCCCATGTCTTGACTGTTGTTCCGGGAACGGGGATTTCCTTCGGTGGCGCGACGAAGGCCCAGTGGGTTTCGTATTCCGCGCCTTGTTCGACCCATTTTTTGATCAGCTCCTTTTGCTGCGCGGTGAGGCTGCGGTGGGATTCCGGCGGCGGCATGACCTCGTCCTTGTCGTCGGAAAAGATGCGGATCAGCGCCTCGGATTCGGGAGGGTTTTCCGGATCCCATGCGAAGGCCTCGATCGCATCCGCGCGGACATCCAGGCGGAGGTCTTCCTTGCGGTGCTCCTTGTCCGGGCCGTGGCAGTAGAGGCAGTTTTCCGAAAGGATGGGCAGGATCTCGCGTGCGTAGGAGATCTTCTCCGCAGCGTGGGAAATCGGCGCGAAGGATATCAGAGCAAGGATGCTAGGAGCAGTTTTCAATAAACTTCGAGATACGTTTCGACTGCCGAAGTTCTATCGGCAGGAAATCCCTTCCGCCAGCCTCTACCTTCCTTTCCTGAACCACGATTCAACCCAGACTCGTGCCTTGCGTTGAATGTCCGATGGACTCAGGATTCTGCGCTGGCGACCTGTCGTTGCCTGCCGAGGCCGTCGATGCCGAGTTCGATCACGTCGCCAGGAATGAGGTAGCGCGGGGGGGTAAAGCCGAGGCCGACACCGGCCGGGGTGCCGGTGGAAATGACATCTCCGGGAAGCAGGGTCATAAAGCCGCTGAGGTAGCTGACGATGTGAGGGATGTCAAAAATGAGGTTCGCGGTGCTGCCGTCCTGCATGATCTCGCCGTTCACCGTCAGCCAAAGGCGCAGGTTGTGGGGGTCTGCGATCTCATCGGCGGTGGCGAGGAAGGGTCCGAGCGGGGCGAAGGTGTCCGCGCTTTTGCCTTTGACCCATTGGCCGCCGCGTTCGAGCTGCCACGCGCGTTCGCTGTAGTCGTTGTGCAGGACGTATCCGGCGACATGCGAAAGGGCGTTCTCATAGCTGACATGCTTGGCGGTTTTTCCGATGACCACACCGAGTTCCACCTCCCAATCAGTTTTTCCGGAACCGCGCGGAATGGTGAGTCCGTCGTCGGGCCCTGTCAGGGCGGTGGTGGCCTTGAAGAAAACGACGGGTTCAGCGGGCTCGGCCATGCCGGATTCTGCGGCGTGGTCGCGGTAGTTGAGGCCGATGCAGATGATCTTGCTAGGGCGGGCGATGGGTGATCCGAGGCGGGCTTCGGCGGGGACTTCCGGGGCGGTGGCTGCGTTTGCCTCCAACCAGGCGGCGAGGCGCGCGAGGCCGTCGGTGTGGAAGAAAGTCTCGTCGAATTCGGCGAATGCGGAGGAGACATCGATGCGGCGGTCATCGGCGAGGATGATACCTGTTTTTTCGTGACCGGATGGGCCAAAGCGGATGAGTTTCATGGTTGTATGATCGAGATGTGAGCTAACGAAGAAGGGTGAAGCCGCCGTCGAGATCGTAGGCGGAACCGGTAATGAATGAGGCATCGGGAGAGCAAAGGAAAGCGGCGAGCGCGGCGACCTCATCGGGCGTGCCCATGCGTCCGATCGGTTGTGAGGCGGAGAGTTTAGAAAACATCTCTTCCTCTCGGCCAGGGTAGTTTCGTGCGATGAAGCCATCAACGAAGGGGGTGTGGACGCGGGCAGGGCAGATGCAATTGCAGCGGATGCCCTGGTCCACGAAATCGCGGGCGACCGAGAGGGTCATGGTGAGTACCGCGCCCTTGGTCATGCTGTAGGCGAAGCGATCCGGGATACCGACCTTGGAGGCGATGGAGGCGAGATTGACGATGCTGCCGCCGCCGTTCGCGATCATTTTACGGACGCCGAAGTTAAGGCAGTGATAGACGCCGCGGATGTTGACTTGGTAAAGTTGGTCAAGGTCTTCGGGCGAGGTTTCGAGCACATTGCCTATGTGGGCGATGCCGGCATTGTTGACTAGGATGTCGAGCCTTTCCAGCCCGGCGAAAGCTTGCTTCATGGATGCGGTATCGGCCACATCCGCGCATATGACGGAGGCGGTGCCGCCATTCCCGCGGATGAGCTGGGCGGTTTCCTCACCGGGCTCTGCCCGGAGTTCCAGAACGTGGACGTGCGCTCCGGAAGCACCGAGGCGCAGGGCGATGGCGCGACCGATGCCGGAGCCTGCGCCGGTCACTAGGGCATGACGAGTTACGGATGTGGCGGACATGATCTTAGGGAAACGGTTTAAGTTGATAGATGAGGCGGGCGTTGCGGTGGTAAAGACGGGCGAGTTCGTCCCCGGAGCAATCCGCAAGGGAATCGTCAAGCAGTCGCGACCATGTGGCCAAATCGCGGGTAAGGTTGCAAACGGGCCAGTCGCTGCCCCAGAGGACGCGATCCCAGCCGAAGCAGTCGATGGCGTGTTCGAGAACGGGGTGCAGGGTGTCAGCGGTGATCTCGCCTGCGGCGTAGGCGATGATGCCGGAGATCTTGCAGGAGACATTCGGGCGGCGGGAGATTTCCTGGAGTTGTGATTTCCAGAAGGAGAGGTCTCCCGATGCGATGTCCGGCACGCCGCAGTGGTCGAGGATGAAACGGGTGTCCGGGCAGGCGTCGGCGAGAGCGGCACCGGCGGCAAGCTGGCGCGGCAGAAGGCAGAGGTCGAATGTTAGGCCGGTCTTGCCGATGCGTGCGACGTTTTCCCGGAAGAGCGCCGTGGTGGAGAGATCGTCCGCTTGGGTGTGGAGCACGCGGCGGAAGCCTGACAATCGCGGATGGGATAGGATTTCCAACTGCCGCTCGAAATCCCGATTCTCCGGGCGGCAAGCGGCGATCACGCCGCACAAGCGGTTGGCGGGATCCTCGGCGATTTGGCAGAACCAGGCCGCTTCGGAGACCAGATCTTTTTCCGCCACATCCACTTCGATGAAGATGGACTCGGTGATGCCGACTCCTTCCGCCGCATGATGGTAGTCATCCAACGAAAACTCCCGTCCGGCCAGGGTCGGAATGGCCGCGGTCCAATCGTAGGCGAAGCGATTCGGATGGATCAGATGCAGGTGGGTGTCAATGCGATCCATGGCTTTCAATGGGATGGGAGTGCTTGATTGAGATGATTGCCGTATCCGATGACGAGCACGGCGAGCACCAGGATGCCGATGGCGATGCTGATGAAGCGCTTGGTGCCCGGCAGGCAATCCGTCCACTCGCGGCGTATGATGGCGACGAGCGTGCTGAAAAGAATGAGCATGATCATGTGCAGCGGCCAACTGGCGACGCCGAGCGTGTCCATGCGGTTGTGGCCCATGCCGTAGAAAATGAACTGGAGATACCAGAGCAGTCCGGCGAGGCAGCCCCAAAAGATATTCATGGGCGAGGCCGGCATGCCGTGGGCGCCTGCTCCGGCGAGTTCGCTCAGGCTGCCTTTCTTCGAAAGCTGCCAGAGAGTGATCGGGAGAGTGCTGAGGAATGCTCCAGTGCTGGCGAAGAGAAACCGTACGTTCATCACGAGTTCAGGATTGGCACCTTTTCCAAGGGCGATCTCGGCGATGGGATCGGCCGAGCCGAGCGCGAGGCTGTAGAGTGCGGATAGAACTCCGGCTAGAATGCAGAGTGGGATGCCGATGGCGGGATTGAAGGTGCTGTCACGGTCGCTGCCGGAGGCCTTCGCCTCCACTTCCTTGCGGCGTCCGGCAAGACCGCAGAGGATGATGCCGACGAAACCAACGGCCACTCCTGTTAGGACGGCGTTACCACCTGCGCTGGAGGTGATTTCCCCAAGTGTGCCCTGAATGAGCGGAGTCAGGAAAAACCCGAGCACGGCGGATAGGCCGACTGCCAGGGCGTAGGTGAGCGAGTAGCCGACGTAGCGGATCGCGAAGCCGAAGGCCATGCCGCCGAAGCCGTATGCCGCACCATAACCGAGTGATTTCCACATCGCATCACGCGGCGCGGCGGCGAGCACTCCGGACAGATCCGGGATGAAAAACAGGGAGCCGAGGATGGGCAGAAGGAACCAAGAACTGAGACTCATCCAGAACCAGAATGATTCGTAAGTCCAGTTCCGCACTTTGTGCTGCGGTGTGAAACAAATGCCTGCGGCGAGCGCGCCGACAGCGTGAAGTAGGATTCCGATGATGGGGAAAGACATGGTTGGGTTTTGGTCAAATGTGAAACTCTGCTTCAATTTCCGGGTTATGTTGGCCGATGGAGGGCGCACCGAGAGGGGATTTTGAAATCGCACCGTCAATGCGGATCGGGCAGCGCAGGGTCTTGAGTGGCGTGCCGGCAGGGCAGACGACATCCTGTTCCATATCGAGCACGCGGTAGCCTTCGGTTTGACGGAGGCGTTCCCAGCTCAGGACATCGGCGCACCAGATGTCGGCGGGTTCGAGGCTGGAAAGCCAGTGGGCGGTGGTGTGAGTGGCGAGGTGATCGCGGAGTATGGATTTGATTTCATCGCGCTTGTCGAACCATGACTGACGTTCCTGATAGGCAAGCAGCGCAGGACAATCCAGAAGCTCTCCCAGAACGGGTATTGATCCCATCGCCAGCGCGATGTGACCATCGGCAGTGGCATAGATCCCGTAGGGTGCGCCGAGATAGGCGTGGGCGTTGTGGACTGCGCTGCGCTGAGGAGTTTTGCCGCCGTCGTTGAGGTGGGTGGTGATGACCTCGAACTGGAGATCGAGAATGGACTCTAGCAGACTCACCTCCACACGTCCGCCTTCAGCGGTGACTCCACGGCGCACGAGGCAGGCGAGAATGCCCTGTACGAGATGGGCGCTTGCGGTTAGATCTGCAACAGCGAGTCCCATGGGGACGGGGCCATCGCCTTCGTCACCACCGAGCCAGGCCAGGCCGGACATGGATTGGGCGAGTAGATCCTGGCCGGGCTTTCCCACCCACGGACCTTGGCTGCCGTAACCGGTGACGGTGGCATAAACGAGACGCGGGTTGATGGTATGGATAGCTTCATAACCCAGCCCGAGCTTGTCCATCACGCCGGGGCGAAAATTTTCGATCAGCACATCCGCATTGGCGATGAGGCGCCGGATTTTTTCCAGATCGGCTGGATCCTTAAGGTTGGCCGCGTAGCCATGCTTGTTGCGGTTGATCGAGTGAAACAGCGTGCTGTCCCCCTCTATGCCGAGATTGGATATATATAATTGCCGACAGATATCACCAGTGCCGGGGCGCTCGATCTTGATCACGCGCGCGCCGAGGTCGGCAAGGCGCATGGCGGCGGCCGGACCTGCCAGGAACTGGGAGAAGTCGAGAACGACGAGATTTTCTAGCGGCTTCATGAATAGATGACTGTGAGATGATTTCGATAGAGCCGGTTGATTTCCACAGCGGCGTTCGCAGGTGTGATGTCGCCCTTGACGCAGGCATGCGCCACCGGTGTGGCGGCATCCTGGAAATCCATGTAACCGGGTGACTGCGGGCGGAGAAGTGATTCGTCTAGCGTTTGAAGGGTATTGCGGAAGAAGTCGTTGCTCGCATCGTTCACTGCGTCGTCCGTCCAGGCGGCTCGATGGCCGGGTTGGCCGCCGGATTGGAAATAAACGCCTTTTTGCGTCTCGGGTGAAGTGGTGAAGAGTGCGAAATCCATGCTGGCTCGCGGATGCTTCGTTTCCGAAGACACCGCGATACCGGCACCACCGAGGGTGGAGCGAAGGCGCTTGCCATGGAAGGTCACCAGGCCGCCTGCTTTGAGCAGAAATGGAGCATAGCGCGGGCGCGAGTAGTTCGAGTAGCCGTAGGCGAACGGGCAATAAGCGGCGCGCGGGTCGGACGTTTGTGACATCCACTCGGCGGTGCGGATTGGATTGCGGTCGAGGCAGGCGGGATCGCAGAGTTCCGCCAGCTTGCGAAGTTCTGCCAGAGCGGCGGCGAGAATTTCGTCCGGCGCGATACCGGTCTCATCCTGAAACGGCACATGTCCGAGTGCGGCGCAGAAGGTATAACCGTGCATCAGCATGTCGATGGGGAACGCGGAGACGGTGACGAAGCCGCGTTTTGCGAGATCCAGCACGTCGTCCCAGGTATCGGGAAGAGACAGTCCATGCTTTTCCAACAGATCCGGCCGGTAGGTGGAGATGGGCGTGGCGGCGTCACTCGCGAGCGTCCACTGTTTTCCTTGGAAGTTATAACTCTCATGCGAACCGCCGACGGAGTTCGCGGCCTGGTCTGCCAGATAACCCGCTGGAGCCCAGTCTTCGTAGGGCAGCAACAAACCTTCCGTCACCGCGAGTGCGGTGTGCGGATGATCCATGATGATCAGGTCATACGCGGCGGCGAGATCGGCGAGCGAGGCATCGGCGAAGGCTTGCAATGAGCGTTTTTCCCAAACGATGGTGACACCCGGGTGAAGTTCTTCGAAGCGCTGCGCGCAGGCGACCAACGAGACGAAGCCGCGGGTGTGGTTCCAGGCGATTCCTTTGAGAGTGATCATGAGGGTGAGGAAAATTCGGAGAGCTTCACGCCACCGCGGGCGGAGGAGACATAGGCGGCTTCCACCGCTTCCATGGTATGGATGACATCCGACACGTCGATGAGCATGTGCGCGAGCGTGCCTTCCTTGTGACACTGAACCTGGGCCATCGAGCCGATGAACGCTTCTGGAAACCATGAGCCTTCGAGGGTGACACTTTGCCACTGACCAGGTTTCCCATCATCATCCAGCAGGCAGTATTCAAAAAGGTCACCCACGCCTCGCGGGTAGTCCATCAGCAGCCCCACCCGCGCCTTGATCGCGCCTTTCGTGCCTTCCCACTTTAGGTAGCTTTCCTGATGTTTCGGCCCGAAGCGGTGGAGGTGGTTGGTGGTGATGGAGGCGCGCACCGGATCTGGATAATCGAGCAAGATGGCGCTGCTTACCGTGGCAAGTTGTGGATGCAGAGGATGCGAGACGGTGCGGGCATGGATACTATCAGGATTCCCGAGAAACGAGCGGATGAGATCAATGTAATGGACGCTGTGATAGACGATCTCCACGCGCGGCAAGGCGTTGAGGAAAGGAAACAAATTCCACGGTGTCATGGTGGTGAGTCGCATTTCCATGTCGATGAGATCGCCGATCATCCCATGGGCGATGATGTTTCGCGCTGCGACGACAAAGGGAGAGAAACGGAGTTGGCAATTGATTGCGGCATGGAGTCCACGCTCGCGGCAAACTTCCAGGATCTTGCGAGCCTGCGCCAGATCCTCGCCCATCGGCTTTTGAATCAACACATGCGCTCCGTGTGGCAGGCGGCGGAGCGCGTCCGCGAACAATGACGCCGGGAGGGCCAAATCGAAGATCACATCCGCCGGCGCTTCCCTGATGGCGGTGTCAAGATCATCAAACACATGCGGGATGCCATACTCCGAGGCGAGTGCCACCGCCTTGGTGCGGGTGCGGTTGTAGATGCCCCAGACCGGAAATCCGGCGATGCGGTAGGCGGGAAGATGCGCGTCTTTGACGATGCCGCCGGTACCGATAATCAGGATCGGGAACGGTTTCGCCGGAACCTGTGGCGTCGTTGCTGTGATCGGTGGGATGGTGTCGTTCATGCTGCGAAAAATTTCACTGGTAAAAAAGATTTTTATATACAAACGTCAAGCGCATTCTCTCTCCGACTTAAAAAACAACCATGAGCGCTGCATCCCCGAGTTATTCCGTCCCAGCCCTTGAGAAAGGCCTGGATATTCTGGAAGCCTTGGCCGCCTCGCCCACGCCGCTTTCGCTGGCCGAACTTGCACGTGACCTGAATCGAGGCAGCGCGGAGATTTTCCGCATGTTGGTCTGTCTTGAGCGGCGTTCCTATCTGCGGCGCGAGATGGTTTCGGGAAAATACATGCCCACCCTGCGCCTGTTCGAACTCGCACACGCCCATACGCCGCTCAAGATGCTGCTCGACGTAGCTCGCGAACCGATGCGTCAGGTGTCAGCCCTACTTGGCGAGAGTT
The DNA here is from genome assembly GCA_027485615.1 of Verrucomicrobiaceae bacterium. Classification (GTDB taxonomy): domain Bacteria; phylum Verrucomicrobiota; class Verrucomicrobiia; order Verrucomicrobiales; family Akkermansiaceae; genus Luteolibacter. The sequence goes on along the minus strand of JAIXQS010000167.1, from coordinate 70,614 downwards.
GCCACTTGAGCGTCATCGAACGTGGGAAGCTGCTAGTCATCGCCCGCGAGGATAGTCCGGAAAGTGTGAGACTGACCATCGAAGTGGGAAGTCGCTTTGAGCCGAAAAAGACCGCTTCCGGGCGCTTGTTAATGGCACCCGAACTCGAATCGGTCGCCGCCCGTGATGAAACGATCGAAGGCGTGGACGACCTGGTGTTGCGGATTGGATCTCCTGAAGCTGCGGTCCATGCCGCACTGGCCGTGTCCTGGTTGCGCAGCCGGAAACGCGCGAAAAAGTCAGCCGCCGTGCTCGCGGCATTGAAGTCGGCGAGCAAAACCATCCACCAAACCCTAGGAATATAATTATGCACGAAATCCCGTTCGAACAGTTTGAAATTGGCAACACCCGTATGAGTATCGGCCGGACGATCACCGAGACAGACATCGTGCTGCATGCCGGTCAGAGCGGAGATTTCTATCCCCACCACATGGATGCCGAATGGTGTGCGTCCCAGCCTTTCAAGCAACGCATCGCCCATGGCACGCTCATCTTCACCATCGGCGTCGGCCAGACGGCGGGTGACATCAATCCGCTGGCGATGACCTACGGCTATGAAAAACTTCGTTTTCCGAAACCCGTGTTCATCGGCGACACCATCCGGACGAAACTCACCATCGCTGAAAAGCGCGACCACAAGCGCCCGGAGTACGGCATTGTGGTGGAGAAACTGGAAGTGCTCAACCAGCGCGACGAATGTGTCATGGCCTGCGAACACCTGCTGTTGGTGCGGCGGTCCCGGACATAAAACGACATTTGGAGATCACCTTATCTCTGCGGCACGGTGCGGAAATCACTCGGCGTGCATTTCTTGATGCGGCGGAAAGTGGTGGCGAACTGCTGGCTGCTGCTGAAGCCGCATTGCATCGCGATCTCAATGATTGCCATGCCCGGCTTCTCGCGCAGCAGGCTGGCCGCCGCCTTGATCCGGCAATGGTTCAAATACTCGGCCGGCGTGCGGCTGGTGAGTTCCAGGCAATAGCTCGTGAAACGGCTGCGCTTGAGGCCGCAGTGCTCGGCCATCAGTTCCACCGTCCATGGCTCGTCCACCTGTTCGGACAAGCGGGCTAGAAACAACTCCGCCGCGCGCTTGCTGCTGGTGAGCGACTCGTCATGCGGGATATCTTGGCGTTCCAGCGAGCGGAGGATGGCGAGCAAGAGCTCATTGATGGCCAGTGCCATGCCGGTGCGATCAAACTCTCCCGCCGCGCTTTCCGCCGCCTTTGTGATCCTTTTGAAAGCCGTAGTCACAGCCGGATCCTGACTCCAGACCGGTCTTTCATCATGCCTCAGCAGGTTGGAAAGCCGCTTGCGTTCCTCCTCCGTCAGCAGGATCCACTGCGGCCATGTCCACGACTGGTTGGGCCGCAGCACCCCGAAATCCAGAACCACCCAGCCCAGCCGGGAGGCGGTCACGTTGGGCGATCCCACCCTATGCCGAGGCGCGGGCGAAACTCTATTTCAATGCAGAGGGCTGCTTCTTCACAGAAACGATGACCATCTGGGCACCTACGCAAACCGCGACTACGGGTGGGACCGCAGCGGCAAGAAACCCGGGGAAATGACGAGCATGTATGTGCGTCACGTCTGGAACCAAGGACTCGAATTGGTCTGCCTGATGCTTGATTACTACGATCACACCGGAGATCAGCTCTTCCTCAAAGAGCGTTTGCTGCCGATGGCGGAATCCGTATTGAAATACTTCGACACCCGATTCCGCAAGGATTCAGAGCGCCGCATCATCATCGATCCCACCCAGGCCGTGGAAACCTATTGGCATGATGTCGTCAATGACACGCCCAACGTGGCAGGACTCACCGCTGTCAGCACGCGGCTGCTACTTTTGCCGGAAAATTTAACAACTCCTGCCCAGCGGAAATTTTTCACGCATATGAAAGCTGCCACGCCTGTGATCCCGATCGAGGATGCGCAACTCGATGGCAAGATTGTGCGCCGCATCGCGGTGGCGGAGAAATTCAAACCAGAGCGGAGCAATGTGGAAAACCCCGAATTGTTCCCGATCTGGCCCTTCCGCATCTTCGGGATCGACCGCACGATGTTGGACGAATCCCGCAACGCATATCTCCTGCGCGGCAGCCACAACGACATCGGCTGGGGGTACGATGGCAACGCCGCAGCGCTGTTAGGAATGACGGATGAAGCCGCTCGCATCCTCAAGGTCAAGATCGCCAACTCCAACGCTGCCTACCGCTGGCCAGCGACCTGGGGGCCGAACTTCGACTGGCTGCCCGACCAATGCCATGGCGGCAACCTGATGGCATCCATCAACTACATGCTGCTCCAGCATTCCGGTGACAAGATCCTGCTCCTGCCCGCGTGGCCGAAGGATTTGGACGTTTCGTTCAAACTCCACGCCCCGCGCCAGACCACGGTCGAACTCGTCTATCGTGACGGAAAAATCGAGAAGCTCGAAGTTATTCCTCCGGCAAGGAGCAAGGACATCACCATCCCCGCTGGCATTGATGCTCCGTGAGCGTCACCTCTACATCAGCCCGGCTTGGGATCATGCCTTGCGGTGCTCCTTGTCCGGGCCGTGGCAGTAGAAGCAGTTTTCCGAAAGGATGGGCAGGATCTCGCGTGCGTAGGAGATCTTCTCCGCGCCTTGAGAAAGGGTGGCAAACGCGAAATGGCAGAGCAGGATAGGTGAAATTTTCAAGACCACATGGATACTCCCACAAAATGGATGCTTTATCCGTTTCATGGTATTCTTGCCGGATACGCACGCACCGCCGGGAGGGCGATGAAGCCCAGGCACGCCATGTGTTCCCGCTTTCGACCCGCAAGGGCGTGTGAAATTCCCTTAAAACTAGGTGCCGAGAAAAAGATCACGCTTTGCCCGTCGTCTGCTAGCGTCGCTGCGCATGAAGCTCGTGAAACTGTTGGCAAATCTCGGTTACGGATCGAGGAAAGAGGCGGAAAAGCTGATCAAAAGCGGTGCGGTAACCGATCAGGACGGGAAAGTTCTCGGAGCCAAGGATTTCCCCGGTGCGGAAAACGTCAGGGTGATCGGCGAGGAGCTCGATCCCTCGGCCCCGCTGGTGATCGTGATGAACAAGCCCGATGGTTACACGTGCAGCACCGAAGATCCCGGCGACACCATCTACGATCTCCTCCCGCCGCGCTTTTCCAAACGCAACCCCGGCCTCAACCCCGTCGGCCGCCTCGACAAGGACACCACCGGCCTACTGTTGATGACCGACGACGGAAAATTCCTCCACCAGGTGATTCATCCGAAATCCGGCTGCCTCAAGGTCTATCACGCCGTCCTCGCCCGGCCCCTGCGCGGCGACGAGGGCGAGGTCTTCGGCTCCGGCGAGCTGCTTCTCGAAAGCGAAACGAAACCCCTGCTCCCCGCCGGCTTCGAGGCGCTAGGGGAAACGGAAGCGGTCGTGACCCTGCATGAAGGCCGCTACCATCAGGTACGCCGCATGTTCGCCGCGGTCGGCAACCATGTCGTTTCCCTGAAACGGATCTCCATCGGCGGCCTGAAACTCCCCGAGGAACTCGCGGAGGGCGAATGGCGCGCGGTCTCCGATGAGGAAAAGGCCCTGCTTTTCGCGAAGGATTGACCCCGTGTAACTCGCGGCTAGGGTGGTGTCCCGTTTCCGAAACAACCAACCATACAAACACCATGTCCATTCAAGCAGGCGACAAAGCCCCCGACTTCACCCTCGTCACCAAAACCGCCGACGGCCCCCAGCTCGTGAAACTCTCCGAGCACATCGGCCATTCCAACATCGTCCTCCTCTTTGTGCCCATGGCCTTCACCGGCGTCTGCACGACCGAACTCTGCGACATTTCCTCCGGCATCAAGGATTACGAGGCGCTCGACGCCAAGGTCTTCGCGATCTCCGGCGACAACCCCTTCGCGCAGGCCGCGTGGGCGGAGAAGGAAGGCATCACCGTCCCCCTCCTCAGTGATTACGAGCACGAGGTCGCCAAAGCATATGGCGTCGCCTACGAGCAGTTCCTCCCTGAAGCGAACCTCATCATGGGCGGTGTGCCGAAACGCTCCGCCTTCGCGATCGACAAGGCCGGCGTCGTCCGCTTCTCCGATGTCCAGGAGCATCCGAAAGATTTGCCGGATTTCGCAGCCCTCAAAGCCGCCCTCGCAACTTTGTAAAAATCCACAGGGAATGAATCTTTTTTACTTGCACAATCAAAAATGAGATTCATAGGTAGGTCCTTGTTACGCACATGTGATTGATTCTTCCGGGGGGAAAGACCAAGCGCACCGTTGCGTATAGGAACTATAAGGCGCGGATCTGGAAACGGATCCGCGCCTTCGCCATTTCTGGCAACGGGCGCGGATTTTGAAACGGCGGCCAGATCCACCCTTTTAGAATCAGGACTGCTTACATATAATTGGAAAACTCTATTTTTTGTTCCGGTGAACATCTTTTTTCTTGAATTCAGGTGATACGCTGTGCATTATCCGCACATGGCTACGAAAACAGCAGCAGAAGTGACGGCGGCGGAGAAACTCCAGGATGCTCGGAAAAGGAACCTCGATCTCGCGATCTCGCAGATCCAGAAGGAATTCGGTGAGTCCGCGATCATGCGGATGGGTGATGACAGTCGGATGGATATCGATGTGATCCCCACGGGGAACCTGCTCATCGACCGCGCGCTCGGTGTCGGCGGCTTTCCCCGCGGGCGCATCGTGGAAATCTTCGGACCGGAATCCTCCGGCAAGACCACCCTCACCCTCACCGCCATCGCGCAGGCCCAGAAGCGCGGCGGCCTCGCGGCTTTCATCGATGTCGAGCACGCGCTCGATCCCCAATACGCCCGCAAGCTCGGCGTGAACCTTGACGACCTGCTCGTCTCCCAGCCCTCCTCCGGGGAGGAAGCCCTCCAGATCTGCGAAGCGCTCGTCCGCTCCAACGCGATCGACGTGGTCGTGCTCGACTCCGTCGCCGCCCTTGTCACGAAACAGGAGCTCGACGGCGAGATCGGCGATTCCACCGTCGGCGCGCAGGCCCGCCTGATGAGCGCCGCGATGCGGAAACTCACCTCCTTTATCTCCAAGGCCAAGACCGTCTGCATTTTCACCAACCAGATCCGTGAGAAGATCGGCGTCATGTTCGGCAGCCCGGAAACCACCCCCGGCGGCCGCGCGCTGAAATTCTTCTCCTCCGTCCGCGTCGATATCCGCCGCATCGGCCAGATCAAATCCACCGACGGCACCGTCATCGGTAGCCGCACCAAGATCAAGGTCGTGAAAAACAAGGTCGCCCCGCCCTTCACCGAGGCCGAGTTCGACATCATGTATGACGAGGGCATCTCCTCAACCGGCTCGCTCCTCGATCTCGCCTTGGAAATGGAGATCATCCAGAAACGCGGATCCTGGTTCTCTTACGACGGCAACCAGCTCGCCCAGGGCCGCGACGCCGCCAAGGACGCCCTCAAGGCCGATCCCGCCCTCTACGAATCCCTCGAAACCAAGGTCAAGGAAGCCCTCGACGCCGCGAAGGAGAAGAAGAAGAAATAGCTAGTGAGCCGAGATCACCCAGCGGGTGGATGGGCTGGCTGGATTCTCCCGAGTAGACCGGTTGCCAAAAGGACTATGCGTAGCTCCGGATCGAAACTTTCACGCTCTCATATTCCAGCGGCTCCTTGTGTAAGGTCGGGGTTTTGCCGGGGCCGTGGTATTCCCAGGCGGAGACGTAGGAGAAGGTTTCGTCATGGCGCTTCGCCTCTCCGGGCTGGGTCTTGCCGGCCTGGACTTCGGGGTCGGACTCGAAGAACTGGTGCTCGCCGCGGAAGTGGCCGCCGCAGGATTCCTCGCGCTGGAGGGCGTCATGGCACATGAGCTCGCCGAACTCGAGGAAGTCGGCGACGCGGCCGGCCTTCTCGAGCTCCATGTTCGGGGAATCGGCGTCGCCGGGGATGCGGACGTTGCTCCAGAATTCCTCGCGGATGCGGGCGATCTCACCGAGCGCCCAGGTGAGTCCTTCTGCGGTGCGTTCCATACCACACTTGTCCCACATCACCTTGCCGAGATCGCGATGGAAGGAATCGACAGTGCGCTTGCCCTGAATGGAGAGGAGCTTGGAGATGCGCTCGCGGACCTCGCCCTCGACCTGCGCGAAAGCGGGATCGGCGGTGGTGACAGTGCCAGGTTTCTGGGTGGCGAGGTAGTTCGCGATGGTGGCGGGGATCACGAAATAACCGTCGGCCAGACCCTGCATCAGTGCGGAGGCTCCGAGACGGTTCGCACCATGGTCGGAGAAATTCGCTTCGCCGAGGACGTGGAGGCCCGGGATGTTGGACATCAGGTTATAGTCCACCCAGAGGCCGCCCATGGTGTAGTGGACGGCGGGATAAATCATCATCGGGCGCTCGTAAGGGTTCTCGCCGGTGATTTTCTCGTACATCTGGAAAAGGTTGCCGTAGCTGGCGCGGATCTTGTCCTCGCCGAGGCGCTTGATGGAGTCGCGGAAATCGAGATAGACACCGAGGCCGGTGGGGGCGACGCCGCGGCCTTCGTCGCAGGCTTCCTTGGCGGCGCGGGAGGAAATGTCACGCGGGGCGAGGTTTCCGAATGAAGGGTATTTACGCTCCAGGAAATAGTCGCGGTCATCCTCGGAAAGATCGTTGGGGTGGAGATCGCCGGCGCGTATCTTCGCAGCGTTTTCGGCGGATTTCGGTGCCCAGACGCGACCGTCGTTGCGGAGCGATTCGGACATGAGGGTGAGCTTCGACTGGTAATCGCCGGAGACCGGGATGCAGGTCGGGTGGATCTGGGTGAAGCAGGGGTTGGCCATCAAGGCGCCTCGGCGTGCGGCACGCCATGCCGCCATGACATTGCAACCCATGGCGTTGGTGGAGAGGAAAAACACGTTGCCATAGCCGCCGGTTGCCAAAATGACCGCGTCCGCCGCGTGGCTGGAGATCGCGCCGGTGTTCAGGTCGCGGACAACGATGCCCTTCGCGTGGCCATCGACCTTCACGAGATCGAGCATTTCCGTGCGGGGAAACATTTTCACTCCGCCCTTGTGGATTTCCTTTTCCAATGCCTGATAGCAGCCGATCAGGAGCTGCTGGCCGGTCTGGCCGCGGGCGTAGAAAGTGCGGGAAACCTGCGCGCCGCCGAAGGAGCGGTTATCCAACAGCCCGCCGTATTCGCGGGCGAAGGGCACGCCCTGCGCGACGCATTGGTCGATGATCTGGTTGGAGACCTCGGCAAGGCGATAGACGTTGGCCTCGCGGGAGCGGAAATCGCCGCCCTTGATGGTATCATAGAAAAGGCGGTAAACGGAGTCGCCGTCGTTGCGGTAGTTCTTCGCGGCGTTGATCCCGCCCTGCGCGGCGATGGAGTGGGCGCGGCGCGGGGAGTCCTGGTAGCAGAAGCATTTCACGTTGTAGCCCAGCTCGGAAAGCGTCGCGGCCGCAGCACCGCCCGCGAGGCCGGAGCCCACCACGATGATATTGAATTTCCGCTTGTTGGCCGGGTTGATGAGCTTCGAGTTCATCTTGTGGCTGGACCATTTCTGCTCCAGAGGGCCGGCGGGGATTTTGCTATCGAGGGACATGGCGGTGTTTGAAAAAATTATTTCACGAATCCGAGGAGGATGGCGACGGGTATGGATACGAAGCCGACCCAGATGACCACCGCGTAGCCGAGCGAGATGCACTGGATGAGGCTCGCCGCTTTTTTCGAGCGGAAGCCGAGGGTCTGGAACATGGAGGCGACGCCGTGGCTGATGTGCGAGCAGAGCAGGGTCATGGCGATCACGTAGAAGAGGACGACGAGGGCTTGGAGAAAACCGCCGCTGAAGCCGGCGATGACCATTTCATAGGGTGATTCCTTCGCGATCTCGGCGAGGTGGGAATTCGTGCGGACGGTGAAGTGGAGGATGTGGAAGACGATGAAGGCGAGGACGGTGAGGCCGGACCAGATCATGATCCGCGAGGACTTCGAGGCTTGGATCGTGGCTTTGTATTGGTAAGCTTGGCGCGCGGCCTTGTTTTCCCGGGTCAGAAGGATGGTCGCCCAGACATGGAGGACGAGTACGACGAGAAGCCCGGCTCGGGCGACCCAGATCAGCGCGCCGTGGCCGGCTTCATGGAGGAATTTCGCGTATTCATCGAACGCCTCCTTGCCCGCGTAGATGAGCATGTTGCCCGTGAGGTGGCCCGCCAGAAACACCACCATGGCCAGCCCGGTGACGGCGACTACGAGTTTTTTTCCGATGGAGGAATTCCAATAGGCGGCGGCGCTGCGGGTAAGGGCGTTCATGGATCAGGTGCGGAGTCGCCCTTAGGTAGCCCACGCGCTTGGGAACTTCAAGGGGAAGAAAACGGGTTATTTTGGGCCGCGCGCCTCAGTCGTCATCGGGCATCTCGCGCTCAAGCTTGCTCTTGTGGCGGAGGTCTTTCGCGTGCTCGAGGTAAACGGCGTCCTCGCCGATGTTGGCGGCGAGGTCGCCGACGCGCTCGAGCGACCGGACGATGAAAATGAGGTGCAGGTATTCTTGGCAGCGGCCCTGGGTTTCCTCGATGCGGGAGGAGAAATGAGCGGTGGTCTGCTTGTGCATTTTGTCCAACTCCTTGTCGCGCGTGTGCAAGGAAGCGCCGAGGGGGCCGTTGCCGTCGCTGTAGGAGGAGATCGCGTCGCGCAGGAGGTGGTCGGCGAGGGTGTAGAGCGGCTCGATGAGGTTCACCTCGCTGAGCTCCGGGGCGGCGGAGATTTTCTTGGCACGCTTGGCGATGTTCACCGCATGGTCAGCCATGCGCTCCAGGTTCATGGAGATTTTCATCGAGGAAACGACGAGACGCAGGTCCGTGGCCATGGGGTGGTATTTCATCAGTATATCCATGCCGAGCTGGTCGATGACGCGCTCGGCCTCATCAATCTCGTCGTCATCGGCTATTACCGAGTTGGCTAGTTCGGCGTTGCGCTCCATGAGGGCGCGGATCGCCCGCTCGAGGTTCAGGCGGGTGAGGGCGGCCATTCCGAGCACCTCGCCCTTGAGCGAGGACATGGCTTGGTCGAAATCACGGAGGATATGGGGAGAACTGTTCATGGTTATTTGCTTCTCGCATAAGCTATGGGCGAGCCAATCGATGGTTCGCTAAAAGGCCTGGATTCATAGTGATTGCATACATGTCCCCGATTAAAAGTGTTTCAGCCAAACCGGCCCGTGATGTATTGCTCCGTCTGCGGCAAGGACGGGTTGGAAAACATTTTCGAGGTTCGGTCGTATTCTATCAGCTCGCCGAGGTAAAAGAAAGCGGTCATATCGGAAACCCGCGTCGCCTGCTGCATGTTATGGGTGACGATGACGATGGTGTAATCGCGCTTGAGGTCGTAGATAAGTTCCTCAACGCGGGCGGTGGCGATGGGATCGAGGGCGGAGCAGGGCTCGTCCATCAGGATGATGGAGGGATCGACGGCGGTGGTGCGGGCGATGCAGAGCCGCTGCTGCTGCCCGCCGGAAAGGCCGTAGGCGCTTTCGTTGAGGCGGTCTTTCACCTCGTCCCAGAGCGCGGCACCGCGCAGGGATTTTTCGACGATGGCGTCGAGGTTCACCTTGTTCTTCTCGCCCAGGATGCGCGGGCCGTAGGCGACGTTCTCATAGATGCTGCGTGGGAAGGGGTTGGATTTCTGGAACACCATGCCGACGCGGCGGCGTAGCTCCACGCCATCGACCTCCTTGTCGTGGATCTCGACTCCGTTGATGAGGATCTCGCCCTTGGTGACCTTCGCGCCGGGGATGAAATCATTCATCCGGTTGAAGCAGCGGAGCAGGGTGGATTTCCCGCAGCCGGAGGGGCCGATGAAAGCGGTGACCTGGTTGCGGGCGATGTCCAGGGTCACGCCCTTGATGGCGCGGGATTTCCCGTAGGAGAAATCGACGTCGCGCACCTCGATGGCGGGGATTGGAGGATGGTTTTCCATTTCAGCTGAACCTTCCGGTGATGTAGGACTCGGTCTGCTCCTGTTTGGGGTTCTCGAAAATCTGCACCGTCTTTCCGTATTCGATGAGCTTGCCCATGTAGAGGAACGCGGTGCGGTCCGAGCAACGCGTGGCCTGCTCCATATTGTGGGTCACGATGACGATGGTGTAGCGGTTCTTGAGGGTGGTGATGAGTTCCTCGATCTTCAGCGTCGCGAGCGGGTCTAGCGCGGCGCAAGGCTCGTCCATCAGGAGGATTTCCGGGCGGTTCGCGATGGCGCGGGCGATGCAGAGGCGTTGCTGCTGCCCGCCGGAAAGGCCGAATGCGCTGTCATGCAGGCGGTCTTTCACCTCGTCCCAGAGTGCCGAGTCCCGGAGGGCGCGCTCGACCGTCTCATCGAGTTCGCGTTTGCCGTTGCGCCCCGCGACGCGGAGGCTGAAGACGACATTCTCGTAGATCGACTTCGCGAAGGGATTGTATTTCTGGAACACCATGCCGACGCGCTTGCGCAGCGAAATGACCTCGACGGAGGGATCGTAGAGGCTCACGCCGTCGAGCCGGATGTCGCCTTCGTGGCGGACGCCGTCGATGAGGTCGTTCATGCGGTTCATGTTCCGCAGCAGGGTGGATTTCCCGCAGCCGGAGGGGCCGATGAGGGCGGTGATCTCGTTCTCGGGGATCGCCATGTCGATGCCGAAGATCGCCTGCTTCTCACCGTAGTGGAAACTGAAGTCCTCCACCCGGATGAAATCGGGGCGGGGTGCTTTTTCGGGCACTTGAGATGAAGCAGACATGGAGATAAAAAATTCTAAATTCTAGGCACTGATGTCTAAAGGAAGAGTTTTGATCGAAACTTTTTCATTTTGGATTTTATGCTTCGTGCTTCGTGCTTCTCAAAAGCTGCTCACGGCGAAGCGTTTTTTCAGGCGGTTGCGGATGAGGATGGCGGTGAGGTTGAGGGTTACGACGACGAGGATTAGGAGCAGGGCGGTGGCGTAAACAAAGGGCTTGGCGGCTTCGGCGTCGGGGGATTGGAAGCCGAGGTCGTAGATATGGAAGCCGAGGTGCATGAACTTGCGCTCGGCGTGGATGAAGGGGGCGATGCCATCGATGGGCAGGGTCGGCGCGAGCTTCACCACGCCGACGAGCATGAGCGGCGCGACCTCGCCTGCGCCGCGGGCCATCGCGAGGATGACGCCTGTTAGAATCCCGGGAAGGGAGGCGGGGAGCACGATACGCTGGATCGTCTGCCATTTCGAGGCGCCGCATGCGAGAGCCGCCTCGCGGACACCGCGCGGCACGGCGGAGAGGGCTTCTTCCGTCGCCACGATGACGACCGGCAACGTCAGCAGCGCAAGGGTCAGCGAGGCCCAGAGGATGCCGGGCGTGCCGAAGGTGGGCGTGGGGAGTTTCTCGGAGTAGAAAGTATCATCAATCCCCGCGCCGACGAAATACACGAAGAACGCGAGACCGAAGACGCCGAAGACGATGGAGGGCACGCCGGCGAGGTTGTTCACACAGATGCGGACGATGCGGACCATGAGTCCCTGCTTGGCGTATTCACGCAGATAGACCGCGGCGATGACCCCGAAGGGTGTCACGAAAAGGCTCATCACCAGGGTCATCACCACGGTGCCGAAGATGGCGGGGAAAACGCCGCCCTCGGTGTTCGCCTCGCGGGGATCCTCTTTGAGGAAATGCCAGGCGCGGCGCAGCGCCTCGCCGAGACGTCCGAAAAATCCGGTGCTGTTGGGCGTGTAAACGCTAAGCAACTGGCCGGAAGGCAGCGGTCTTTCTCGGCCATCGGCGATCCTGTAGATGATGTTGGTGGCGGCCATGCCGTCGTTGAGTCCGTCGGCCTCGGCCTTGAGGGTGGCGAACTGTTTCTCCAGCTCAGCCTTGCGCGCGGCGGCGTTGGCCTCGGTGATGCGATCCGCTTTGAGGTCGAAGCCGATCTCCTCGATCTCCGCGCTGATTTTGCCGATCTGTTTGCGCTCGATATACAGCGCCTTCGCCCGGATCTCTTCGCTTTTGGAAATGAGGGCGTCGAGTTTCCCCATGAAATCCGCGGCCGCGGCCTCGGTACGGCCGTCCTTGGTCTCGATGGCGACCGCCTCGCCGATGGCCGGGCCATAGGTGAGGCGCTCGAAGAGCAGCAATTTTTCCGGAGCGCTGCGGCTGACGATGTCGCGGACATCCACGTAGATGAACGCCTCGCCGCTGACGTCCTTGTTGCCGCGGAAAATCTGGAGTTCCTCGACGGGCTTGCCCTCCGCATCCTTCCGCTCCTGCGTCTGTGTGACATAACCGGCGATCATTTCCGAGGTCTCGCCGCGCTTTACCTCGAAAAGCTCGATCCGCTTCGGCCAGAAGGACGACGCGCCTTTCACGAGGATGAGGAGGAACAGCCCGAGCGCCATGATGACGCCGACCGCCAACCCCGCGGCGGTGAGCCAGACGAGCGGCTCGCCCTTGCGTGACCTTCCGGTGGTCGCGAACCTCGAGTTTTCGATTTCGGCGGGCATGGGTCAGACGAGCTTGTTTTTCTCGCGCAGGCGCTGGCGGAGGATTTCCGCGATGGTGTTGAGCACAAATGTCATGGCGAAAAGGACGATCGCGCCAAGGAAAAGCGTGCGGTAGTGGGTGGATCCGACTGGCGCCTCGGGCAGCTCAACGGCGAGGTTCGCGGAGAGAGTGCGCATGCCGTTGAAAAGATTCCACTCCATGATCGGCGTGTTGCCGGTGGCCATGACCATGATCATCGTTTCGCCGACGGCGCGTCCGAAGCCGATCATCAGCGAGGAGAAAATGCCGGAGGAGGCGACGGGCAGCATCACCGTCCACACGACCTGCCAGCGGTTGGCGCCGAGCGCGGAGGCGGCGGCTGTTAGATTTTTCGGGACGTTGGAGAGGGCGTCCTCGGCGATCGTGAAAATGACGGGGATCACCGCGAAGCCCATGATGAAACCGAGAACGAGCGAGTTGCGTTGCTGGAAGCTCGTCCCTGTCGCCTGCGGCCACCAGAGGCTGAAGTCCGCGATCTTTTTCCCGGTGCCCGGCTCGGTGTAAACGAAGAACATTTTCTCCACCAAGGGCCCCGACCACCAGCCGATCATCGCGGCGAGGGCGAGGAAAGGAATCACGATCATCCACTCATTGCCGCCCTCGAAGCGGTTGCGGAAAGCGAGAGGCATGCGGCACCAGACGTAACCGACGAGCAGGGCGGAAAGCGGGACGAGTATAACAAGCATCATCACCGAAGGCACGCGGTCGGAAAGTATGGGCGCGAGCCACAGGCCGGCCAGGAAACCGAGCACCACGGAGGGCAGCGAGGACATGATCTCCATGGTCGGCTTGACGATCCGTTTCACATCAGCCGGCAGGAACGCCGCGGAGAAAACGGCGGCCAGCAGCGCGACGGGGATGGCGAAAAGCAGCGCGTAGGCGGTGCCTTTCAGCGAGCCGAAGATCAGGGGCATCAGGGAAAGCTTCGCCTCGAAATCATCCGAGCCGCCGGTGGACTGCCATTGGAAAACCGGCCCCGCTCCGCCCTCATACCAGACTTTCCCGAAGAACGCCTGCACGCCCGCGTCAGGATGATGATCCTTGATCTCGAACTTGCGCGCCTCGCCCGCCGCCGAAGCGATCCAGAACGATTCGCCCTTCGCGTCGAGGATCGCGGCGGCGGGATCAATGTCCACTGACCCCTCCCAGCGCACCGCGCCGGAGGTGCTGTGGCGGATCGAAAGCTCGCGTCCCGCGCCGGTGAGGAAAGTGCGGTTGCGCTGGCTCTTGGCGAAGGCGATCCGGCCGTCGCCGACATCGGGGAAATCCTTGGTCATGCCGAAGAGCCGCTCGGCGTCCTCGGTTTGGCGGAAAAGGCTCCACTGTTCCTGGGTGCCGTCCTCGGCGGTGAGGATCGCGGAAACGCCGCCGAAAAGGAAATCCATCTGCGCCAGACCGACACCGCCGAAGGGTGTGAAGTCCTGCCGCTTCGTGACTCCCGAGCTATCGGCGAGAAAATACGAAACCTTGCCGGCCTTGTCCGCCACCAGCACTATCTGGCCGTTCTGCGAAGCGCGGAGAAACACCACCTCGCCGCTGATCTCCGGCGTGATGTCCACCTCGGCAAGCACCGAGAGTTTCTTGCCGCCGATCAGTCCGCCTTTCAGGCCGAGACGGACCACCTCGACTTTGCCCTCGGCGGTTTTCACCGCCATGATGCGCGAGGAGCCGGCGTCGCCGTAACTGATCGCCGTAACGGGGCCGCCTGCGTTTTTCAGCACGAACCACGGCTCTACGGCGATGGATGGCTTCACGCCCTTCGCCTCGCCGTTTTCGAAAAGCCGCTCGTAGCCGACGATGAAAGAACCCACCCGCCCGTCCTCCAAGCCCAGCGAGATGCGGCGTTTCAGCGGATCATAGGAGCTCGCGGTGATTTTCAGCCCTTCCAAGCCCGGCACCTCCAGCTCGCTCCGCTCACCGGTTTCCCCGTCGACGAAGACCACCTTGTTGCCGCCGGAGTAGAAAAACGGCATTTCCCCCCACTCATCCACGCCGAGGATGACAGGAGCGGTCCCTGAGGTCGCGGAAGCGGCTTTCACCACCGCGCCCGGCTTGAACAGCGGGATGACTTCCTTGCCGATGAACCAGAAAATCCCGAACACCGCGATGATCACGCCGATGCCGCCGAAACGGATCGCCCAGCCCATGAAACGGTCGAACCAAAGGGTCGACCTGGAGACATCAAACCGCCTCGGGTCCGGATTGTTGGTTGGCTCGGGGAGCATTGTTAAATATGGATGGATGGCCGTTTTTTCCGATGCGACCCGTGTTTTACTCGTATTTGTGAACCAACTCCCGCCCTGGGCAAAGCGCGGAATGTGACAGAGCCGTCACCAAACGGGTGGAACCTTCCGGCACCGCCCCCGCGATTTCGAGACCTTCCGACAACGAAACTACTTGGAGAGGCCTTCGACCGTCTCGGCGGCGAGTTCGGCGGGCATCGGGTAGTAATTGTCCTTTTCCACAATCATCTGGCCTTGCTTCGAGAGAACGAACTTGAGGAACTCAAGGGTGAGCTTGTCGAGCGGCTCGCCGGGTTTCTTGTTCACGTAGACGATGAGGAAACGAGCCAGCGGGTAATCTCCGGACAGGGCGTTTGCATAGGTGGCCTCGAAAAACTCGCCGCCATCGTTGGAAAGCGGCAGGGCGCGGACACCTGAGGTCTTGTAGCCGATGCCAGAGTAGCCGATGGCATAGATGTCGCCGCCGACGCCTTGCACCACGGCGGAGGAGCCGGGCTGCTCTTTCACCGAGGTCTTGAAATCGCCTTTGTCCAGCGCGTGTTCCTGGAAGAAGCCGTAGGTGCCGGAGGCGGAGTTACGCCCGAACAGCGAGATCGCGCGGCCTTTCCATGCGTCGAGACCGAGCTGACCCCACTCCGTGATGTCAGCGCCGCCTTTTTTGCGGGTGGAGGAGAAAATGGCGTCCACCTGCTCCATCGACATGCCCTTCAGCGGGTTGTCCTTGTGGGCGAAGACCGCGAGCGCATCCACGGCGACGTTCACTTCCGTCGGCTTATAGCCGAATTTTTTCTCAAAGGCATCGATCTCCTCCGCCTTCATCGGGCGTGACATCGGACCAAGCTGGGCGGTGCCCTCGATCAGGGCCGGCGGTGCGGTGGAGCTGCCCTTGCCCTCGATCTGGACGTTCACGTTCGGGTAGGACTTCTTGAAACCTTCCGCCCACAGGGTCATGAGGTTGTTGAGGGTGTCGGAACCGATCGAGTTCAGGTTTCCGGAAACGCCGCTGACGGTTTGGTAATGCGGGATCGCGGGGTCGATGTGGGATTCCTCCGCGTTCAGGTTCATGGCGGCGAGCGCCGTGCCCATCATCATCAAGGTCAATTTTGTTCTCATGGTTTGTTTCTTTTCGTATTCGCTCCGCATCCAATACGGACGCGAAGCGCTTATATCAATCCCCGATCTTGTCGCGGACGCGGAAAGGACTTGTGCGACGGATTCGTCACAAAGGTTCGGCCAGCAGGATTTCCGTTTCCGACGAGATCCGCCTGTCGGTGGAAACGGGTTCCACCTCGCGCTCGGCGGCCTTCGCACGCTCGATGCTTTTGATGTGGCACTGCGCCATGAATTCCTCGAAATGGATCAGCTCCATGCGCCCGTCGTGGTGCTCGACGATGGCGGTGAGGCTCTCCACCCAATCGCCGGAGTTCAGGTAGTGGATGTCGCCGACGCGCTTGTCCTCGGGCGTATGGATGTGGCCGCAGATGATGCCGTCGCAGCCCTTGTGGACGGCGAGTTCCTGGAGCAGGGACTCGTATTTGTCGATGAAGCTGACGGCGGATTTCACCTTCGCCTTCACGCGTTTGCTGAGGGAGAAATACTCTTTTCCGCACCATGCCCGCCAGCGGTTGTACCAGCGGTTGATGTGGAGGAGGGTGTCGTATCCGACCGCGCCGAGGGAGGCGAGCCACTTGTGGTTCGTGGAGACGCTGTCGAAGCCGTCGCCGTGGACGACGAGGTAGCGGGTGCCGTTCGCGGCCTCATGGATATGCTCCTTGGTGAAACGGATTTTCCCGAAGGCGAGCGGCAGGAAACGCTCGAGGATGTCGTCGTGGTTGCCGCGGAGATAGACGATCTCGGTTTTCCCTTTCTCCGACATTTTTAGGATTTTCCGGATCACACGGCTGTGGCGCGGCAGCCATTTTGAACCGCGCTTGAGCGCCCAGCCATCGATGATGTCGCCGTTTAGAATGAGCTTTTCGCAGCGGATTTGTTTCAGGAAATCGACGACCTCCGTCGCCTTGCTGTCGAGCGTGCCGAGGTGGATGTCGGAGAGGAAAACAGTGCGGTAGGAAACCTTTAGGCGTTTCCCGATGCGGGGCGGCTTCGAGTAGGGCTTGCGGGGGCTTTCCTGTGAATCGGTGATCGATTCGAGGCGCGCCTCGAACTCGGCGACGACCGCTGCCCAGCCCTGCGTCTCCGCCAGTTCGCGGGCGGCGATGCGCATCCCGTGACCCGCACGGATGGCAAGAGCGGCATGGGCGTGCTCGAGGAAAGCGGCGGAATCGCCCTTGGGCGCTTTCAGGCCGTTGACTCCGTGCTCCACGAAGCGGGCGGCGGCGGCATAATCATAGGCCACCGTCGCCAGACCGCTTGCCATGCCCTCGAGCACGACGTTTCCGAAGGTCTCCGTCTCGCTGGGGAAAAGCAGGATGTCCGCGGAAGCGTAATGCTTCGCCAAGTCCTCACCCGTCTGCACGCCCGCGAAGTGAATCCACGGATGCTTCGCGGCGAGTTTTTCGCGGATCGGCCCGTCGCCGACGACGACGCAACGCATGTCCGGCACGGCGGCGCGCATTTCGGAAAAAGCGATCATCGCAAGTTCCAGGTTTTTCTCGGCAGCCACGCGGCCCACCACCATCGCGACGGGAGCCGCCGCCCGCGCGCCCCACTGACCGCGCAGGTTCTCGCAGCGTTTCCTCGGATCGAAAAGCGAGGTGTCGACGCCGCGCCCGAGCAGGTGCACGTTTCCGAAACCCTCGGCCTTGAGCCGCTCCACCAGCTCCGGGGAAGGAGCCAAGGTGCAGTCCGCACGTCCGTGGAAACGTTTCAGATAGGCCATCGCCATCGGCTGCAGGCCGCCGAGGCTGTAGCGCTCCATATACTCGTGGAAGTTCGTGTGAAAACCGGTTGCCACCGGGATGCCGAGCGCTTTGGCCGCTTTCACGGCGGATTTCCCCAGCGGGCTTTCCGTGGCGACGTAGATGACATCGGGACGCTTGCGGATCCAGCGCTTGCGGAGCTTGAACGGCCCGGGCAGCCCTACGCGCACCTCCTTGTATCCCGGCAGCGGAACCGAGGCGGCGATGGTCTCGCCGCGCTTGCCCTCGCCGGTGCGGATCACGTGGACGCGGTGCCCCCGGTTCCGCAATCCGTCGCTGAGCCGACCCAAGGTCATGGCCACCCCGTTCACATCCGGCGCGAAGGTATCTGTCACTATGTCGATTTTCATGATAGTCAAGATAGGTCAACTTCCACTACGCCTCATAAAACATCCCAAGCACCTTCCGGGCGCACCCCCCAAGCGGTGACGGTTTTGTCACACTTTTGCTGGATATGTGTGCGGATTTTCCAAAAACTAACAGGCAAGGTGTCCGAACTATCCGGATTCAACTACTAAATATGCCGTAGTTTTTGGTTTGACGACGCCATGGGTGCCAATAGGCTGTGCCAAGTAGTTTCCCGTTTCCTCCATGCGTTGCGTCCAATGCGGTTCCCAGAAAGACAAAGTGCTCGACTCGCGCTCCTCGAAAGACGGAACGACGATCCGTCGGCGCAGGGAATGCCTGAAGTGCTCCTACCGCTACACGACCTACGAGCAGATCGAGCGCACGGAGCTGCGGGTGGTGAAACGGGACGGCACACGGGAGTCACTGAACCGCGAGAAACTGATGGGCGGCCTGATCAAGGCCTGCGAGAAACGCCCCGTCTCCATGGAGCGGCTCGACCGCGCAGTGGAGGAGATTTTGACCGATCTCCACAAGGACCATCTGAGCGAAGTGCCCTCCGCGTCCATCGGCGCGAAGGTGATGGACAAGCTCCACCAGATCGATCCGGTGGCCTATGTCCGTTACGTTTCCGTTTACCGGCAGTTCGAGAACGTCAACGAATTCATCGCCGAGATCCAATCCCTCTCCCGCCGCGCCGCTCGCGACACCTTCCAGCGCCGCCTCTTCAAGGAGTGAAATTTTTTACCATACATCCGTGATCTCCTTCATTGGCAACCGCCCCGCGCTTCAGATCGGCTCCCACCAGGTGCTCGATTACGACACCGCGTGGCTGGAGGATGCCCTGCGCCGCGCCGCCCGCGCCGCCGACCACGCGGATTTCCCCCTGGTCGCCGAGATCCGCAACGGCGTGGAGCTTTACCTTGAGAACCAATGCTCACTGCGCTTGCTCCACCTCGGGGATCTCTTCGAGCGGATGCGTAAAATGCTGGTGAAGATCGGATGCGAACGCATTGCGGAGAAACTGGAGCCCTTGGCCCCGCCGCTCACCGTCTCGCTGGTCGAGGCCGCGCGCTCCGCCGGTAACGGCTTCGAGCTGGCGTTTTTCGAAACGGTCCGCGCCGAACTATCACAGCTCCGCCAAGCGGGCGCGGAGGACATCCGCTTTACCGGATTGCGCGAGAGCGCGATGATTCTGCGCGGAAAATCGAAGTGGACCCGCCAGTGCGACGTCCTGCTCGCCGAGATCGGCGCGTTCCTTCACTCCGCCCAAACGCAGCAGGTTGAAGTTTAGTGGACACCCTGGACTGCTACTGCCTGCTGTAGCTTTCCAAGGCCTCCGGCAGCGATCACCCTTGCTCTGAAAAACGCGCATCCAGGAAATCCAGCAGATCCGTCCTCGTATCGAAGCCGTGTCTCGCCTTGCGGCTCGGGTCGGGCGGTGTTTCCCATTTCGCTGCGTAGCTCGCCACATCGATGATTCGTGAGGGAATGCCGAGATCTCGCGCCTCTTCCACGGTTTTCCCGGTGCAGCCCGCTCCTTCTTGCGGCTCGCCGCTCCATGCAAAGAGGAATGCATCCGCCCATTCCAGCAAGAGCCGCGAGACCACCTGGCGGGCTTCCGGGGCTTCATGGCCGCCGGGAGCGACATACTTCGCGAGAGCGACGCCGCAGAGCCGCCGCGTCATCGCCCATTCCTCAGCGTCCTCATAATCGTTGGCGAACCGCTCTTCGGGATACGGCAGGATCACGATGGCGGGAATGCGAAGTTCCACGCAGGTTTTCAGGAAAACCCCATCAGCGCCCGCCGCTGCGCTGGTGATTGCGATCATCCGTTTTCCTAACAGGTCCCTCATCGCAACGACCTCGCGGCGCATCGCGACACGCAAGCCCTCCGGATCCGGCACGTCGTGCTGGCCGGTGAAGCCCAGCAGCTTCGGTTGATCCGCCGTGTCACTCATCGTCGGATCATTACTTCAAGAGCGATGTTCTCAAGGAAATTGGGCAGCGAAGGCATCCTCGGGCTTCATTTTTAACTGTGCCTTATCTCAAGAATGGGATTCGTGCCGTTTAGCGGGAGTTGATTGAGCGTTCCGGCCTGTGAATGCCGCTGTGGTTCAGCAAGGTTTTTTACGACCGGCTTCGCGTCATGAAGAAAATTCACCAACATCCGGAAATGTCACCGCTCTGCGGACCGACAACAATCCGATTTCTCAGGACGCTTCCGCTCCATCCCAAGGCAACAGGCGCAAACCCAAATGCCACATGGCATAGGCAGTGCTTATACATAGCCATTCATGTCCTGCGGCAGCCTCATAAGAAAAGTCCTCATGGTTGCCGGCATCGGGGCTTTTGTTTTCGCCTCCCAGAAGGCTGCGGCGCAGGAGGAAACGGTGAGGTCAAAAATCGCGGCAGCCATCGTGATGCCGGATGAGGAAGGTAGGATCGCCGTCGTCCTTGATCTGAAAAAAAATCCCAGCCCGGAGATTGTCGGTTGGCTCGACAAATGGAAAGAAGGCTTGATTTTCATGTATGAGGCGGAGGACGGCAGCATCGTCCCTGTTCTGATGGGGGATAAGATCGAGGGCACCCGCAAGATCGCGATACGGAAGCTTTCCGACGATGCGCCGGTGGTCGATGGGACGGGAAACCAGGTGGGTGTGACGAAGTTTGAACTCGATCTGGCGGACACAAGTTCGTCGCTGCGCAAGGCGATGAGGGAGGTTTCCGACCTCGCCGCACTGGCCGATCCAGATGTCGAAAAGCGGATCAAGGCCATCGAAAACTCGTCGGTGGGTCAGAGGCAGGACAAGCTGCCGGGGCTTCTGGAACTTCAGAAAATCGAGACCAACAGCAAAGCGAATAAGGCACTCGAACAGGCCATCGCGATCATCAATCTGCGCTCCGATGACAAGGCAAAGCGCCTTGCTGCCGCTGAGTTCCTTGGGAATCGCGGGTCATTGCCAGCCTTCGATCTTCTCAAGACCATCGCCCTCGAATCCAAGAAATCGGGTGACAAGGAGATGGAGAAAGCGGCCTTGCTCGCAGTAAGCCGCATCGAGATGCACATTTCCCGCATCAACGCCGCAGGCACGCTGTTCCGCGGGGTTTCCTCCGGATCCGTCCTGCTTGTCGTGGCGATCGGGCTCGCGATTACCTTCGGCCTGATGGGGATCATCAACATGGCGCACGGCGAGTTCATCGCGGTGGGGGCATACACCACCTACGTAGTGCAAAACGTGTTCGCCAGCGGCCTGCGCCTCTCGCCATTCGGGCAGTCTTTCGAAATCCCCGGGCTCGGCCTCACGGGGACGGGGATGAGCCTCTACTTCGTGGTTGCCCTGCCCCTCAGCTTCCTGGTGGCGGCCTTGGTAGGCCTTTTGCTGGAGCGCTCCGTGATCCAGTTTCTCTACCGTAGGCCGCTTGAATCGCTGCTCGCGACATGGGGCGTGTCACTTGTCATGCAGCAGCTTTTCCGGCTCACCTTCGGCCCGAACAACGTGCAGGTATCCAGCCCTCTCTGGCTTTCGGGAAACTGGACGGTGAACGATGTGGTGTTCGGTTGGAACCGCCTTTTCGTGATCGGCTTCGCGTTGCTGATCATTGTCGCCACCTGGCTGGTGCTGAACAAAACCTCCCTGGGTCTCCTGATCCGCAGCGTGATGCAGAACCGCAACATGGCCGCTTGCATGGGAGTCCGCACCGAGCGGGTGAATATGCTGACATTCTCCTTCGGCTGCGGCCTGGCCGGGCTGGCGGGCGCTTTCCTCTCCCAGATCTCCAACGTCGGCCCCTCGCTCGGTCAGAACTACATCGTTGATGCCTTCATGACGGTGGTTGTCGGCGGCGTGGGGAACATACTTGGAACGGTGATCAGCGCGCTTGGGATCGGCATGGCCGACCAAAGCCTCCAGCAGTATCTCGGCAATCCCGTGATCGGCAAAATCCTCGTCCTGTTCGGAATCATCCTCTTCCTACAGTGGCGCCCGCAAGGACTCTTCGTAACCCGCTCCCGCAGCCTAGACTAATGAACAAAGCCCCCGCCGCTTCGAAAATCAGGACGCCGCTGCTCATCGCCATGGCGGTCTTTCTCGTGATCGTGATGCCGGTGTTGAACGTCGCCGGTGTGATCGAGGACTTCACGCTCAACGTCTGGGGTAAATACCTATGCTACGCCATCATGGCGGTTTCCATCGATCTACTGTGGGGATACACCGGTTTGCTGTGCCTCGGGCAGGCCCTGTTTTTCACCCTCGGCGGATACATGATGGGCATGCATCTCATGCTGATGATCGGGAAACTCGGATCCTATAACAGCGATCTTCCCGATTTCCTGGTATTCCTCGGACACACCAAGCTGCCGGCCATCTGGCAGCCTTTCTATTCCTTTCCCTTCGCGATGCTGATGGTGTTCCTTGTGCCCGGGATTCTCGCGCTGATCTTCGGTTTCCTTGCCTTTAGATCTCGGATCAAGGGGGTTTATTTCTCCATCCTCACCCAGGCGCTCACCTACGCCGCCGCCCTCCTGTTCTTCCGCAACGAGCTGCTGATGGGCGGAAACAACGGCTTCACCGACTTCCGCACATTGCTCGGCGCGAACCTCCGCGAAGCCCCAACCCAGCGCATCCTCTACATCGTCTCCGCCATCTTGCTGGTCGCGGTCGTCGCCGGATGCAAATGGCTCACCTCCACCCGCTTCGGCCTGATCCAGCGCGCGATACGCGATTCGGAAAACCGCGTGCTCTTCTCCGGATACGCCACCGCCAATTTCAAGCTCTTCATCTTCGTCCTCTGCGCGATGATCGCCGCCGCCGCCGGAGCCCTTTACGTACCGCAGGTCGGCATCATCAATCCCGGAGAAATGACCACCGAGCGCTCCCTTGAAGCCGTCGTCTGGGTTGCCCTGGGCGGTCGCGGAACATTGGTCGGCCCGGTTCTCGGCGCGGTTAGCGTGAACGCGCTCAAGAGCTGGGCGACACGCGCTTATCCCGATATGTGGCTCCTGATTCTGGGAGGTTCCTTCGTGCTGGTTGTCATGTTCATGCCCAAGGGCATCATCGGCATTCCGGCGCAGGTCAGAGCTTTGATCGCGAAGATGAAAAACAGGGGTGCGAACTCAAGGCAACCCGTCACAACCAAACAGGACGCGGAGGTAACCGAACCATGAAAAAAAAACCATTCCTTCTCGCCGCCGAGGGTATCAACAAATCGTTCGACGGATTCAAGGCGATCAACGATCTCAATTTCTACCTGACGGAAGGGGAGCTCCGCACGGTCATCGGGCCTAACGGAGCCGGGAAAACGACCTTTCTCGACATCATCACGGGACGCACACGTCCGGACAGCGGCAACCTCGAATGGGACACGGATCACGATCTCCTCAAGCTCAATGAATACGAGATCTACCGGATGGGCATAGGCCGGAAATTCCAGACCCCCACCGTCTTCAGCGACCACACGGTCATTGAGAACCTGCTCCTATCCATGGCCGGCCCGCGCAGCATCTGGCACAGCCTTTTCGGGCGTGTCACCGCCGCCCAGAAGGAACGTCTCGCGGAAATCCTGGAGACGATCAAGCTCAACACCCAGGCATACCGCAAGGCCGGCGAGCTCGCCCATGGCCAGAAGCAATGGCTCGAGATCGGCATGCTTCTCGCCCAGGAGGCCAGGCTTCTCCTCGTCGACGAACCCGCCGCCGGCATGACGGACGAGGAAACCTACCGTACTGGCGAGCTGCTCCTGTCCCTTGCCGGAAAACACACGATCATGGTCATCGAGCACGACATGGAGTTCGTCCGCCAGATCTCCCAAGGCCGCACCGTGACCGTGCTTCACCAAGGCCACGTCCTTGCCGAAGGCCCTGTCGAAAAAGTCCAGTCCGACGAACGCGTCATCGAAGTTTATCTCGGCCGCAAATCCAAGGCCGCCTAACCCCACCCGATCCGAATCCATGACAGTCGCAGCCCCATCCGAACATCGGCTAGCCCTCGACAACATGCGCGTTTCCATCGGAGGCAGCGCGATCCTTCGCGGGGTGACGTTTTCCATACGTGAGAAGACGGTGTTCTGCCTCATGGGCAGGAACGGTGTTGGTAAAAGCACCACGCTCAAGGCGCTGATGGGCCTGCTGCCTCTCGATGCGGGCAGTATCCATCTTGGCGGAGCGCCGGTGCACCCGATGCCCACCGCAATCCGAGCGCGCGCAGGCCTCGGTTATGTCCCCCAAGGCCGTGACATCTTTCCACACCTCACCGTAGAAGAGAATCTCTTCATCGGACTGAAAGCGCGGGGCATGAAAAAGGATAAGGAGGAGATTGACCGCGTTTACACGCTTTTCCCCATCATAAAGGAGTTCCTGCATCGCAAGGGAGGCATGCTCTCCGGCGGGCAGCAGCAGCTCGCGATCAGCCGCGCACTCCTCACAAAGCCCAACCTCCTCATTCTTGACGAACCCACCGAAGGTATCCAACCCAACATCATCGACCAGATCGGGGATGCGATCCGGATGCTCCGCGAGGAGGGTAAAATGGCGATACTGCTCGTCGAGCAATACCTGGATTTCTGCCGCGAGCTCGGTGATGACTTCGCCATCCTTGAGCGCGGAGCGGTCTGCGCCTCCGGCACCATGGCCGAACTCAGCGACGATACCGTCAAAGAGTTCCTCACCGTCTGATCAGACGCGTGTTTTCCCAAAGGGCTTTCCAGCCCGGATCGGCGTATGCCCGGCGGCCGTGCCGTGCCAGTCATCACCATATTTATTCTACTCACGCAAATCGCGCCAGCCATGAATAGATTTCACGCCATGAATTGTCGATATGCACGCGGTGGCTCGTCGCTTGCTATTTCAAAGACAAGCCTGCTCGAAACCTCAGGCTCCAACAACACAACGCCAAACTATGAAAAACAAATATCATCGCACCATCCTACAGTCCGTGGTTCTCGCCACCGCACTGACAAGTTCCGCAGCCTATGCAGGCACCGCCGAAGAAACTGCTCCAGTAACTCCCGCTCCCGTTGAGGATGTGATTTCTGGAGTGTTGAAACTCGATTTCAACACTCACTTCATCTCCTATGGTGCGGATGTGTGGAGTGACGGATCCTCGATGTCGGATCCCACCTTCAACCCCATGGTGGAACTGGCGGTTGCCCTGCCTGCCGATCTCACCCTCACGCTGGGTACCTGGTGGGATGTGAACTCAAAGATCGATAGCGCGATTGGCGGACGAATCCAAGAGGTTGATGTCTGGACTGGTATTTCGTACACCTACGAAAAACTCACCATGAGCGCCACTTATCAGGCATGGATGTATGGTTCGGATACCGAAAACATCCTGGACGTTAAGTTCGCCTACG
Organism: Verrucomicrobiaceae bacterium; assembly: GCA_027485615.1. Taxonomy (GTDB): domain Bacteria; phylum Verrucomicrobiota; class Verrucomicrobiia; order Verrucomicrobiales; family Akkermansiaceae; genus Luteolibacter. The sequence goes on along the minus strand of JAIXQS010000167.1, from coordinate 45,263 downwards.
ACACGTTTCTCGCCCCATCGCTCACCATTCACGAACGCCTCGACCAAGGCGCTGCGTTCGGCGACGAAGGCACTATCTTAGTGCTCGGTCTTTCGCACAGCGTGGAAGCAGGACCCGTTACGTTCTCATTTCCGGTGAACATCGCGTATTTCCTCACGGATGATTTCCACAATCCCAGCACAGCAGGCGGGGCTGATGATGGCTTCGGCTACGTTTCCCTAGGAGTTGGAGCATCGTTGCCTCTGACTCCATACATCGGAGAAGCTTATGGTGACTGGACCCTCAACGGGGGACTCACCTATTTCCTCACCGATGACGACGTCATCCCGAACAATCCACAAGACTCCTTCCTGACAGCCAACCTCGGTCTGGCGCTGTCGTTCTAATCCCTAAACACATCTCTGTTGTATCGGTTGCTTGCAGGAGGGTTTGATCCTGAATCGGCCTCAAGCCCTCCTGCATTTCTCTCTCAATCGCATTTCCCCCAAATAAAAATATGAAACGAATCCTCTCAATAGTCGCTGCCGCCACCGCCGCAGTGCTCCCACTCTCTCATGCTCAGGATACCGTCAAGGTCGGCGTTCTGCACTCGCTGAGCGGCACCATGGCCATCAGTGAAACCTCGCTGCGCGACATCCTGCTCTTCACCTTCGACGAGATCAACGCCGCCGGCGGCGTGATGGGCAAAAAGATCGAGCCCGTCGTTGTCGATGGCGCCTCGGACTGGCCGCTTTTCGCGGAAAAAGCCAAGCAGCTCCTGGATCAGGACAAGGTCGCGGTGACATTCGGTTGCTGGACTTCCGTCAGCCGCAAATCGGTTCTCCCCGTTTTCGAGGAGAAGAAAGGCCTTCTCTTTTACCCCGTTCAGTATGAGGGCGAGGAGATGTCCCCGAACATCTTCTACACTGCCGAGGCGGTGAACCAGCAGGCGACCCCCGCCGTGGATTACCTCCTTGAGGAAGGGAAGAAGAAGTTCTACCTCCTCGGCACGGACTACGTCTATCCGCAGACCACCAATCTCGTCCTGCTTGAGTATCTTCTCAGCAAAGGCGTGCCTCTCGAAAACATCGGCGGCGGATTCACCAAGGATGGCGACGGAAAAATCATTTCCGCCGGCAAATACACCGGGTTCGGACACACCGACTACCAGCAGATCGTTTCCGAGATCAAGCAGTTCGCAGCCTCTGGCGACGCCTGCGTGATCAGCACCCTGAACGGCGATACCAACGTCCCTTTCTTCAAGGAATACGCGGCCTCCGGTCTGAATGCCGAAACCTGCCCTGTGGTCAGCTTCTCGGTCTCCGAAGATGAGTTCCGCGGCCTTCCGGCCAGCCAGCTCGTTGGTCAGCTCGGTTGCTGGACCTATTTCCAATCCATCAAGTCCGAGGCGAACGAGAAGTTCGTTTCCGACTTCCAGGCATGGCTTGAGAAGTCCACGGTTCCCGGAATCGTCAAGGATGACCGCGTGACATGCTCGCCGATGGTTCTTTCCTACGTCGGCGTCTACCTCTGGAAGGCTGCTGTCGAAAAAGCGGGATCCTTTGAGACCGAGAAGGTCATGGCCGAGCTCAAGAAGGGCATCAAGTTCGACGGCCCGGGCGGCAAGGTTACATCCCAAGCCAACCACCACCTTACCAAGAACGTGTTCATCGGTGAGACGAAAGCCAACGGCCAGTTCAAGATCCTGAAAGAATACAAGGACGTCGTCGGCGAGCCTTTCCTGAAAGGCACCTACAAGTAATCTTCCTTCATCATTCCTGAGCCCGGCTTCCGACTTTCGGGGGTCGGGTTTTTTGATTTGTGGCACGGTGCTTGCTAAATCCTCAATGACATCCGACACATTCATGAAAGCCACAACACCCCGCATCTGCCGCATCCTTGCTGTAGTCCTTTTTCTTGGATCGGGGGCAGTTGCAAACGCCCACCCCGGGCCACCCGGGCACTACCATCCGGATGAGGTGGACGAATTCGACCAAGTGGCGATGGTTTCCACCACCGCAGAAGAGCGTCACGATATCAATCTGGGCGGCATTCTTGTCCTCATCGCGCTGGGAGCCTGCCTTGGCTTCGCTTTTTTGCAAAAGGATGGGGGAATCTGGAAGGATGTGAGCGTGGATCATTGATCCCATTTTCCGGCCATGCACCTAAGCCCAAGAGAGCAGGAAAAGCTTCTGATCGTCGTCGCGGCGGATCTGGCACGCAGGCGCAGGGATCGCGGCCTGAAGCTGAACCATCCCGAAGCCGTGGCTTTCATCACTGCGGAGATTCTCGAAGGCGCTAGGGACGGAAGATCTGTCTCCGAATTGATGAGCTTCGGAACCACCCTCCTTAAACGGGACGATGTCATGGAGGGCATCGCCGAAATGATCCACGACATCCAGGTCGAAGCGACTTTTCCGGATGGCACCAAGCTCGTCACCGTCCATGACCCGATCCGATGATACCTGGTGAAATCATTTGTCCCGAAGGCGCGCCCGACATCGAGCTGAATGTCGGGCTGGCCACGCTTTCGATGGTGGTTTCTAACCGTGGTGACAGGCCGGTGCAGGTGGGCAGTCATTTCCATTTCGCCGAGGTGAATGCCGGGCTGTCCTTCGACCGCGATGCGGCGCTTGGCTATCGGCTCAATATTCCTGCCGGAACTGCGATACGTTTCGAACCCGGCGACACCCGTGAGGTTCCCCTCGTCGCTTTCGCGGGCCAGCGGGAAATCCATGGCTTCAATGGCCGGGTGAACGGAAAACTCCCATGAAACAGTCACGCAGAAACTACGCGGGAACCTTCGGCCCGACTATCGGTGACCAGGTGCGCCTGGCAGATACCGAACTTTTCATCGAGGTCGAACGCGACCTAGTCACGGAAGGCGGAGGGTATGGCAACGAGGTGAAATTCGGAGGCGGAAAAGTCATCCGTGACGGCATGGCGCAATCGCCGCTCGCGCTCGATGCGGATTCCCTTGATCTCGTCATCACCAACGCCCTCATCCTGGACGCCGCCCACGGTGTCATCAAGGCGGACATCGGCATCAAAGGCGGGCGCATTGTTGGCGTGGGCCACGCGGGAAACCCCCTGCTCCAGGACGGGATCTCCATGACCATAGGCGCCGCCACCGAGGTCATCGCCGGGGAGGGCTGTATCGTGACAGCCGGCGGGATTGATACGCACATCCATTTCATCTGTCCCCAGCAGATTGAGCATGCCATGGCCAGCGGGATCACCACCATGCTCGGCGGCGGCACCGGCCCGGCGCATGGCACCTACGCCACCACCTGCACGCCGGGGAAATGGAACATCCACCGCATGCTGGAAGCCGCTGAGGCATTTCCGATGAACCTCGGCTTCCTTGGCAAAGGCAATTGCTCCACCCACGAACCGCTGCGCGAACAGGTGCTCGCCGGCGCGATCGGGCTCAAGCTCCACGAGGACTGGGGCACCACGCCCGCGGCCATCGACAGCTGCCTTACGGTCGCCGATGAACTCGATGTCCAGGTTGCGATCCATACGGACACCCTCAACGAGGCGGGTTTCCTGGAAAGCACCCTAGCCGCCATCAAAGGCCGCACAATCCATACCTACCACTCGGAGGGCGCAGGTGGCGGGCACGCACCGGACATTATCCGCGTGTGCGGTGAGGCAAATGTCCTTCCTTCCTCCACCAACCCTACGCGCCCTTTCACCACCAACACCATCGCTGAGCATCTGGACATGCTGATGGTCTGCCACCACCTCGATTCGCGCATTCCCGAGGACGTCGCCTTCGCGGAAAGCCGCATCCGTCCGGAAACGATTGCCGCCGAAGACCTGCTCCACGACATGGGGGCGATCTCGATGATGTCAAGCGACAGCCAGGCAATGGGCCGGGTGGGCGAGGTGATCACGCGCACTTGGCAGACGGCACACAAGATGAAGGTTCAGTTCGGAAAGCTGGAGAGTGCCACCCATCCCGCCGCCGACAACTTCCGCGCCCTCCGCTACGTTTCGAAATACACGATCTGCCCCGCCATCACCCATGGCATCGCCCACGAGGTCGGGAGCCTTGAAGTGGGGAAACTCGCCGATATCGTCATTTGGAAACCGGCCTTCTTCGGGGTGAAACCGGAAACGATTATCAAGGGCGGTTTGATCGCATGGGCGAATATGGGCGACCCCAACGCCTCCATTCCCACTCCGCAGCCGACGATCTACCGCCCGCAGTTCGGAGCCTTCGGAAGAGCCATCGCCAGCACCTCGCTCACTTTCGTCAGCGCCGCTTCGCTGGCATCAGGCGGCCTCGACCACCTTGGCCTGCGGAAGCGACTCTCTGCAGTCAAGGGCTGCCGCCATGTCTCGAAGCGTGATCTTCCCTTCAATGACGCGCTTCCGCATATCACGGTGGATCCGGAAACCTACTCCGTGGTCGCCAACGGCCGCGAGCTCCGCTGCGAGCCTCATTCGATCCTGCCGATGGCGCAGCGCTATTTCCTCTTCTGACCATGCACCTGATCGAGAGCATGATCGCCGTGAAGTCCGATAAACCCCCGGAAAACCGCATCGAACTGGCGATCGAGCGCAGGAAGTTTCTCAAACGGCGTTGGCGCGCCACGGCCTCGGATGGCACTGATTTCGGCTTCGATCTCGAAAGCCGCCTCACCGATGGCTGCGTCATCTATCAGGACGGGAATACCGATTACATCGTCCGCCAGCTTCCCGAGAAGGTCTTTGAGGTGGCGTTTACAAATCCGGCGGAAGGCGCACTGATCGGCTGGAAAGTCGGCAACCTCCACCTCCCGGCACAAATCATGGAAAGCTCGCTCCGCATCCTGCACGACGATGCGATGAAGCAGCTCCTCGCGCGCGAAGGTTGGCCGTTCACCGAACCGGAAGTCCTCTTCACGCCAATGAAGGCAATGGCTCATTGAGTGACCCGTTGCTCTAATTTTTTCAATCCTCATTGTGGCAAAAACTCAAAACGACCCAACCCTCTGGCTCCTCCAGTCAAACGACACCGGATACCCATCCGGCGGATACGCGCACTCGTATGGCTTGGAGGAATTGGTTCGGGCAGGCGTTGTCAAAGATCCGGAAAGCCTGGAGCGTTTTCTCATGAAGCAGGTCGTCCCTGCGCTGTTTCGCTTCGAACTGCCTTTCTTTAAAAAAGCCCATGAAGCAGCCTCCGCAGAAGATCCGGATCAGCTCCGCGAAATCGATGCGGAGCTGGACGCATGGCGCATCGCCCCCGAGCTTCGCGACGCAAGCCGTCGCGTCGGCTCCCAGCGGCTCAGTTTGCTTTGCGAGCTGGATGATTCCGCTTTGATCACCGGCTTCCGGAAATCCAATCCCCGCGCTCACCATCTCGTCGTCACCGCGATCGAACTGCGCAGCGTCCCGGTCGCGGAGGCGGCGCGTGCCTTTGCTTACCAATCCATCGTCGCTAGCACGGCTGCCTCCATGAAGCTCATGCGCATCGGCCAGATCGCCTGCCAGAGCATCCTCCACCGCGTCCTTGGTGCGCTCGGCTCCGAGGTGGACGCATCGCTCGAAAGGGAAGCCGACGGATTTTTCAACCCTCTGTTAGAAATTGCGTCCCTGAAACACGCCTACTCCCATGAACGACTCTTCATTTCCTGAAACCAAGAAACGCCCCTTCCGCCTGGGCGTCGGCGGCCCGGTTGGTTCCGGGAAAACCATGTGTGTCCTGCGCCTGAGCCAGTGGCTCGGGGACGAGGTCTCCCTCGCCGTCATCACCAACGACATCTACACCCGCGAGGATGCCGAGTTTCTGCTCCGCGCCAACGCCCTCCCCGCGGACCGCGTGATCGGGGTGGAAACAGGCGGCTGCCCCCACACTGCGATCCGCGATGACACGAGCATGAACATGGCCGCCGTTTCCGACCTCGAAGCACGCCATCCGGATCTCGAACTCATCCTCATCGAAAGCGGCGGCGACAACCTCTCCGCCACTTTTTCCCCCGAACTCGTCGATGCCTACATCTACGTGATCGATGTCGCGGAGGGCGACAAAATCCCGCGCAAGGGAGGCCCGGCCATACGAACCAGCGACCTTCTCCTCATCAACAAGATCGATCTCGCGCCCTACGTCGGCGCGGATCTGGATGTGATGGCGCGGGATTCCAAAATCCAGCGTGGAGAGCGCCCGGTCATTTTTGCCGACCTCAAATCGGAGAAAGGAAAGGAAGATCTCCTCGCTTGGCTGAAGCGCGAATACCTCTTCGTCTGATGCAGCGGGTGACGGGAAACTCCTTGAGCGGCCACCTGCGCCTGCGCTGTGAAACAAGGGCGGATGGCGTCCCGTTCCTTTCCGCGCAGAGTTTCCAGGCCCCCATCCACTTAAGCAAAGCCCACCTCTCCGACGACGGGGAATTCCTTGTGCTCTCCCTCATGAACCCCACGGCGGGTTTCTTCGACGGGGATCGGATCGAGAGCGATGTCACCGTCGGGCAGGGAGCTTCCCTCGCGCTGAGCATTCCCAGTTCCTCGAGGGTTTTCCGCACCAGATCCGGCAAGCCAGCCATCTGCGACCAGTCGTTTTCCGTCGAGTCCGGCGGCTTTCTCGAATGGAATCCGGAGGCGTTCATCCCGCATGCCGGAGCCAGATACATCCAGAAAACGCAGGTGAACATCGAGCGGGGAGCCGGACTGATGTTCATTGACTGGATTTCGCCCGGTCGTGTCGCCAGGGGCGAAATCTTCCAATACGAAAACCTGAGGTTCGAATTCGACCTGAGTTTTGACGGCAAGCTGCTCGCCCGAGAGCGGTATGACATGTCGGGTGCCGGGCCGGAGGGTGTCACTGCGTTGTTTGAGGCCGGACATTACGTCTCCATCTATCTGGCTGGAGCGATGATCAGGTACTTTCCCGCCGCCGAAGTGGATTCCCTTGGCGGCCCGGACGCCTATATCGGCCACGGATCACTGGTGGGCGGTGAAGTCATTGTCGTCCGCGCCCTTTGCCGGGACAATCTCGCCGCCCGCCGTCTCATCGGGCAGATCCGCAACCTGATCTACAAAGCGGCGGAAAAAACGCCACCATCCCTCGGAAGGCTGTTTATCTGAAATGACCCGCGCGGCGGAAGTCGGTTGGCTGTTGGTGGGTGGTGATGGGACTGCCCATTCGTTCACACATCACCTAGATTGATGTTCAATCATAAGAAAAGTAGGATATCAATCCTCCACGACCATATCCGCCGGATTCCAAGTGGTCTCCGGAAAATTCATGTTCAGGCGCTTCATCGTATCCACCATGATGCGGGCGACGACGAGGTTGCGGTACCATTTACGGTTTGCGGGGACGACATACCAAGGCGCCTGTTCGGTGGAGGTTTTCGATAGGACTTCCTCATAGGTGTCCATGAAGTCCGGCCACAGGGCGCGATCCTTGAGGTCGTCGGGGTTGAATTTCCAATGTTTGTCGGGATTCGCGAGGCGGGAATCCAGCCGTTGCTTCTGCTCGTCCCGCGAAATGTGGAGGTAGATTTTCACGATGGTCGTGCCCTCCTCGGCGAGCATGCGCTCGAAGTCCACCACATGCCCGAAGCGCTGTTTCCAGACCTTTTCCGGGAACAGCTTCTTCACTTTCACTGCGATGATGTCCTCGTAGTGGCTGCGGTTGAAAATGACCAGCTCGCCGCTGCGCGGCACCTTCGAGTGGACGCGCCACAGGAAATCCCGCGCCAGCTCCTCCTCGCTGGGCTTCTTGAAAGAGCGGACATGGATGCCCTGCGGGTCGATGCGGGAGAAGACGTGCTTGATGCAGCCGTCCTTTCCGCCGGTATCCATCGCCTGCATCACCACGAGAATGCGGTGCTTGTTCTGCGCGTAGAGCAAGGTCTGGAGAAGCTTCAGCTCGTCCTGCAGCTTGTCGAAGGCCTTGAGGCTCTCCTCTTTCCCACCGTCGTCGAAAAGGTGGCGGTCGTCGGCGTCGATTTTCCGCAGATCCACTTTCGATCCGGGCTTCACCAAATATTTTTCCAAGGCACCGCTGACTGGCATGTTTTTTTATCCGCGCTCGCCGCAGCGATGACAAGCCCAGTCTCTCTGTGTTTTCGCCATTGTAAAAGGCCGCCGCCGCCGTTGTGATGTGCGCATGTCCCGAGCGCGGAAAACGCACACCCTTCCCCCCGCCGATCCGACGTTGTTGCTGACCGCGCTGCATATCGGCGCGAGTTCCGTCTCCATCATCATCGCGGAGCGTGATGCGGAAGGAAACCCCACACCCGTCGATTTCCTGGAGCAGCCCGCGCCGCTCGCGCAGGATGTTTTCGGCGGGAACATCGTCTCCAACGCCACCACCGAGCGCATCGTTTCCATCATCCACGGCTATCAGGAAACGCTTTCCGAAATGGGTCTCGATCCCCACAACCTCACCCGCGCCGTCGCCACCAACGTGCTCCACGAGGCCACGAACCACGAATCCGTCCTCAACCGCATCCGCATCGCCTGCGGGCTGCCCGTTTCCATGATCGACGACGGCGAAATGACGCGCCTGATCTACCTCAAGACGCGCCGCCGCCTCCAGCACCTGCCGGCCATGACACGCCGCACCGCGCTCGTCGTTCACGTCGGGCCGGGCAATACCCGCGCGCTGCTTTTCCACGAAGGCCTCATCACCCGCTACACCAGCTACCGCATGGGCACGCACCGCACGCGCGAGGCTGTCGAGGCCTCCCACGCCGAGGGACCGGCTCTGCTCCGTGTGATCCGCGAGCACGCCTCGGGAAATCTCGCCCAGCTCCGCTTCGATTTCTCCGATGTCTCCATCGACGGCATCATCCTCATCGGCTACGAGATCCAATCCGTCTCCTCTTTCCTCACGAAAAACAACGAGGCGTGTACCCTCAAGGATTTCAGGAAATTCACGACGGAAACCGCCATCCTCAGCGATCTCGGCACGGTGAAGCGCTTCCAGCTCGATTACCAGACCGCCGAGGCGCTGATCCCCGCGCTCGAGATCAATCTCGCCATCGCCGAGGCACTGGGGATGAAGGAAGTCCACATTCCCAACTCCGAATACGAGCAGGGCCTGCTGCACGATCTACTCGTTTCCCGCGAAATGAGCGGCTCCTTCGCCACCGAGGTGCTACGCTCTGCACGCATCCTCGCCGAGCGTTACCAATCCGATCCCGGTCACGGCGAGCATGTCGGGAAACTCTGCGCCCATTTCCTCACCAATCTCCAGGATCTCCACCACCTCCCCGAGCATGATGCGCTGCTCCTCCAGGTCGCGGCCATCCTCCACGAGGTCGGAACCTACGTCAGCCCCCGCGCCCACCACAAGCATTCGGAATACATCATCCTGAACTCGGAAATCTTCGGATTGGATCGTCTCGATGTCACCATCGTCGCCCTCGTTTCCCGCTACCACCGCCACTCGGGCCCGAAGCTCGATCACCCGTCCTACGCCGCACTCAGCGTCGAAGACCGCATCCGCGTCTGCAAGCTCGCCGCCATCCTCCGCGTCGCCGATGCCCTCGAGCGCACCCACGCCCAGCGCATCTCCAAGATTGAGATCATCCGCACCGCGGACAAGCTCCGCATCCGCCTCCCCGGCCTCAAGGACGCCGCCATCGAGCGCCTCGCCATGGACTCCAAGGCCGACCTCTTCGAGCAGGTCTTCGGCCTCTCCGTCGTCATCGAGGAGGATAACTGACTAACCCTCTACCTTGAGTTTTGAAATTTGAAATTTTATGCCCCAATACCACAACCGCGAACTCTCCTGGCTCGAATTCAACCAACGCGTCCTCGCCCAGGCCTTCCGCGATGACCTTCCGCTGCTGGAGCGCGTGAAATTCCTCGCCATCTCCGCCAGCAACCTCGACGAGTTTTTCCAGGTCCGCGTTGGCTCCCTCATGCTTCTGCGCCGCAGCGGCCGGAAAACACGGGACAACTCCGGCTACACCCCCTCGCGCAACCTCGCCGCCATCCGCGAGCGCGTTTTGAAAATGAACGCGGACCAATACGGCCTCCTCAACCGCACCCTGCTCCCCACCCTCGCGGAAAAAGGCATCGTCCTCCTCCCCGCCGCGCAGCTCACCGATTCCCAGCGCGCCCAGACCGCCATCGCCTTCGACGACAACATCTCGCCGCTCCTCACGCCCCTCGCCGTCGATCCCGATTCCGCGCCGCCCATCGTCCCCGCGCTCCAGATCGTCCTCGCCTGCACCCTCCACGATCCGGCCGACCAAACCTCGCGCCACGTCCTCATCCCCATCCCCGAGAACCTCCCGCGCCGCATTTCCATCTCCACCGATGACGAAACGACCGCCTTCATCCTCATCGAGGATCTCATCGCCACCCACGCCGACCGGCTTTTTCCCGGCGAAAACATCACCGCCACCACCGCCTTCCGCGTCACCCGCAACGGCGACATCGCCGTCCAGGAAGAGGATGCCACCGACCTCGCCGACGAGATGGAAGACGTCCTCACCGCCCGCCGTTTCGCCGACACCGTCCGCCTGGAAATCCGCGCCGACGCCCCGCGCGACCTTTCCGCCCTCGTCCAGAAAGTCACCGCCTCCTCCGCGCAGGAAATCTACCGCCACGCCGGCCCGCTCGGCCTTTCCTCCTTCATGGAGCTCGCTTTCCTGCCAGATTACGACCACCTCCGCGATGAGGATTGGCCCGCGCAGAACTCCCCCTCCATCGCCCCCGGAGCCTCCATGTTCGAGACGATCGCCGCCGGCGACGTCCTGCTTTTTCACCCCTACGAATCCTTCGATCCCGTCATCCGACTCATCGAGGAAGCCGCCGCCGATCCCGATGTGATCGCCATCAAGCAGATCCTCTACCGCACCGCCCGCCAGTCCCGCATCATCGACGCCCTCATCCGCGCCGCGGAAAACGGCAAGCACGTCACCGTCCTCGTTGAGCTGAAAGCCCGCTTCGACGAGGCGCGCAACCTCAACCGCGCCGATGAACTCCAGCGCGCCGGCGCCCAGATCGTCTATGGCGTGAAAAACCTCAAAACCCACGCCAAGATCTGCCTCGTCCTGCGCCGCGAGTCCGGCCACATCCGCCGCTACGTCCACCTCGGCACCGGCAACTACAACGAGACCACCTCCCGCCTCTACACCGACCTTTCCTACCTCACCTGCAAGTCGGAGTACGGAAACGACGCCTCCCTCCTTTTCAACGCCGTCACCGGCCGCTCCAAGCTCCTCCGCTTCCAGCGCCTCATCCCCGCGCCTTCCGCGATGAAGCCCCGCCTGCTCGACCTCATCGCCGGCGAGGCGGAGCGCGCCAAGCAAGGCCTCCCCGCGAAAATCATCGCGAAAACCAACGCCCTCCAGGATCCCGACATCATCGCCGCCCTCTACGCCGCCTCCCAGGCCGGGGTCGAGATCAAGCTCAATGTCCGCGGCATCTGCTGCCTCATCCCCGGCGAGAAATTTTCGAAGAACATCACCGTCATCTCCGTCATCGACCGCTACCTCGAGCACGCCCGCCTCTTCTACTTCCACCAGGGCGGCGACCCCCTGGTCTTCATCGCCTCCGCCGACTGGATGACGAGAAATCTCGAAAAACGCGTCGAGCTGATGATCCCCATCGATGAAAAAACCATCAAGCGCCGCCTCATCAAAATCCTCGAAACGTATTTCAACGACAACCGCAACGCCTGGCGCATCCTCCGCGACGGAACCTCCACCCCTGTCCTCCCCGCCAAAGGCGAAAAACCCTTCCGCGCCCAGGAGCACTTCTACCAACAGTCCCGCCGCGCCGCCAAAGCCCGCGAGCACGAACGCTCCATGACCTTCGAGCCCCACGTCCCGCAGGATTGAGTTTCAGCAAAACCGCACCCCACCGAGCGCACCTTCCGCTTTGCCAACCGCATCTTCCGCATCACCAACCGCATCTTCCGCTTCGCCAACCCCAATTTCCGCTCATCTAATCGCAACTTCCGCGCCGCCGCGCCCAACTTCCTCTTCACCTTAGGAAACTTCCGCTTCCACGCCTACATTTTCCTGTCTGCCGCTTGCAACTTCCGCAACGCCGATTCTTTTTACCTCTACGCCGAACGCAACTTCCGCTTCCATCATCACTACGCCATGGAAAATCCCGCCACCCCTTCCGTTTCCCTCCCCGGACTCAGCCGCGTCCTCGGCGATCCCAGCCGCTGGGCCATCCTCCGCGAACTGGGCAAAGGCGAGCCCCTCCCCGTCAACCTCATCGCCCGCCGCATCGGCATCAGCGAGGACAGCACCTCCAAGCACATGGCCGTCATCCGCAAAGCAGGCCTCGCCCAAGCCGGCCTCGGCCGCCTCTACACCCTCGCCCCCGCCTACCGCCCCGCCCCCGGAGCAACCCACATCGATTTCGGCCACTGCCTCCTCCGCCTCTCCGGCACCGCCCCGCCATGAACGCCCACCGGTCTTCGTCCAGCTCAGCTCGTCGCCGAAAAAGCAGTGGCAGCAACGTTTCTGGTTCGTCGCGACCGGTAGTTTCATCCACGGCCTGTCCTTTCCGAAATACTGGAAAACCATGCTGCGGGTTGGAAAAACGAAAGTTGCACCAGTAACAGCGCCGTAACCAGAACCGTTCCCATCGAACGCATCATGGGGGTGACAACCCTCCGCACCCGTGCTTTGCTTGCATACTCATTCTACTCTTGTCCCGCTCCGCCATGTCCCACTCCCCATCGCGATTCCGCATTTTCTCCGCATTCTGCCTCGCCGTGCTGATCGGAGCGCTGGTCTGGATCGGTTTTCGCGATCCAGCCCCCTCTCTCTCGCTCTCCCACTCTCCCGCTGCGGCGGCAACCGGCACTCCTGCCCCTAAATCTCCCGAAACCGTCAGCTTCAACGCCCACATCCGCCCCATCCTCTCGGACAAGTGCTTTGCCTGCCACGGCTTCGACTCCACGAAACGCGAGGAAAACCTCCGCCTCGACACCGCCGAGGGCGCCTACGCCGCGCTCGAAAGTGATGCCAAGAAACACGCCATCGTCCCCGGAAAAACGGCGGACAGCATCGCTTGGCAGCGCATCCACGACATAGAGGATCCCATGCCGCCGGAGGATTTCCACAAACCCCTTTCCGAAGAGGAAAAAAACCTCATCACCCGCTGGATCGAGCAAGGCGCTGAATACCAGGAGCACTGGGCCTTCGCCGCCATCGCGAAACCCCCCGTGCCGCAAGCGGATACGAAAAATCCCATCGACGCCTTCGTCCGCGCGAACCTCACCAAGCACGGCCTGAAACCCTCCCCACCCGCCGACAAGGCCACCCTGCTTCGCCGCCTTTCCCTCGACCTGACCGGCCTCCCGCCAACCCCCGAGGAACTTCAGGCCTTCCTTTCCGACGAATCCACCGACGCCTACGAAAAACAAGTGGATCGCCTCCTCGCCTCCCTTCGCTACGGCGAGCGCATGGCCGTCACCTGGCTCGACGCCGTCCGTTACGCCGATTCCGTCGGCTACCACGGCGACCAGAACGCCCGCATCTTCCCGTTCCGCGATTACGTGATCGACTCCTTCAACGCGAACAAGCGCTTCGATGTGTTCACCCGTGAGCAGCTCGCCGGCGACCTCATCCCGAACGCGACCGAGGAGCAGAAAATCGCCACCGGCTTCCTCCGCCTGAACCTCATGACCCGCGAGGGCGGCGCACAGGACAAGGAATACCTTGCGAAATATGCCGGCGACCGCGTCCGCGCCATCGGCGGCGCATGGCTTGGCCTCACCACCGGCTGCGCCGAGTGCCACGACCACAAGTTCGACCCCTTCACCGCCAAGGATTTCTACTCGCTGGCAGCCTTCTTCAACGACGTGCGCCAGTGGGGCATTTACACGACGTATGGAAACACCCCGAACAAGGATCTGCCTGGCTTCAACAACGAATCGCCGTTCCCTCCCGAGTTATTCGCGAAAAACAAGGCCGTCCAGCAGCGCCTGGAGACCGCCCGCGAAGCCACCCTCGCCGCTGTGAAAGGCATGCCCTACGATGCCGCCACACTGGAGGCATGGCGCAAATCCGCCGCCGCCTTCCTCACCGCGAACCGCGACGGCTGGCTCCCCCTCAAAGCCACCGCCATCACCCGTGGCGGCGCGCATCAGCAGCCCACGCAGGCCGCCGACGGCTCCATCCTCATCACCGGCGCGCCGGAAAAGGAAACCATCACCGTCACCTACGCCCTGCCTCCCGGCACACCGGTGAAAACCCTCCGCCTGGAGGTCCTGCCGGACGCCGCGAACAACAACCGCATCGGCCGCAACGCGGACGGCAAGTTCACCGCGACCCCCGCCTTCGCGATCAACGGTGAAAAACTAGGTTTCTCGTACCAACAGGCCGACCGCCGCACCCCCGCAAGATACCGCAACGGCTATCAGGCACCGGAGCTTGAGGGAACCTGGCAATCCGCCCCCGCGATTTTCGAGGAACCATCCGACGCCGCCAGCCTTCCCCACCACGCCCACTATCACCTGAAGCAGTCCGTTTCCCCCGCCGGGGACGCCACGCTCACGCTCACCCTTACGTCCGCGGACATCGGGAAATTCCGCCTCAGCACCAGCCCCTTCGCAGATCCCATTCCCGGTGAGCACGCCGCCCTCCGCCCTGCGCTGGCATCCGCTTTCAACACGGACAACACCGCCCACCCGGAGATCGAGGCCGCTTTCCTCCTCGCCAACACGCCGGACGACAAGCTCCCGCCCGCCTACAAGGAAGCCCGCGCCGACATGCTCGCCGCCCACGCCGGTTACGCCCACTCGATGATCGCCCAGACCCTGCCGCCGGAGAAAATCCCGCAGGCACACCTCCTCCCGCGCGGCGATTGGATGAACCCCGCCGAGAAAGTGGAGCCCGCCTTCCCCGCATTCCTCGCGAAGGACACGTCCCCCGCCGGGAAGCGCCTCACCCGCATGGATCTCGCCGATTGGCTCCTCGCGCCGGAGAACCCGCTCACCTCCCGCCATTTCTCGAACCGCCTCTGGAAACAGTTCTTCGGCAAAGGCCTCTCAAACATCCTCGACGACCTCGGCAACCAAGGCGAGTGGCCCTCCCACCCGGATCTCATCGACTGGCTCGCCGCCGAATTCCAATCCTCCGGCTGGGACGTGAAACACATGGTGCGCCTCCTCGTCACCTCGGAAACCTACCGCCAAACCTCCGCGAATAACCCGGAACTCGCCGAGATCGATCCCGCCAACCGCCTGCTTTCCGAGCAATCCGCCCGCCGCCTTGAGGCCGAGTTCATCCGCGACAACGCCCTCGCCATCTCCGGCCTCATCTCCGGTGACATGATCGGCGGCCCCTCCATCCTGCCTTACCAGCGCGAAAACTATTGGGAAAACCTCAACTTCCCCGAGCGGAAATACATTTCCTCGAAAGGCTCCGACCAATACCGCCGCGGCCTCTACACCCACTGGCAGCGCACCTTCATCCACCCCATGTTCGCCGCCTTCGACGCCCCCTCCCGCGAGGAATGCGCCGTGGATCGCTACCAGTCGAACTCACCCCAGCAAGCCCTCACCCTCCTCAACGACCCCACCTTCGTCGAGGCCGCCAAGGCCTTCGCAGCCCGCCTGGAATCCGAGCCGACCGATGCCGACAAGATCAACCGCGCCTACCTCCTCGCCCTCTCCCGCGAACCGAGCGCCGAGGAACGGGAAAACCTCACCGCCTTCCTGACAAAAATCCGCAAGGAAGACACCACCGTCGACCCCATCGAACAGCTCTGCCGAGTCATCCTCAACCTCCACGAAACGATCACGAGATATTGAGAAGCGAACCGCTAATACACGTTTTTCCGATGACCCACCTTCACCACCAATACAACCATCTGAACGTCTTCGATTTGGCAGATGATGCGGAAGTCATCCACGCGGTAGCGCCAGAATTCGCCCAGTTCTCCCTTGAGCTGCTTGCCGAATCGCCGCGGATCCTCGTCGCCCGCGACCTTCTCCCGAAGGAAAGCAACGATCATCCGGGCAGGTTCGTGCCCGAGCTTGCGCAACTGTTTCAGCGCCTTTTCGTTGAAGCTATAATCCCAGCTCACGTTCCACTTCCTTCGAGCTGTAAATGCGCCCCGGATTTTTCGCGGCCTTCGCGGCCGCATAGTAATCCTCAAGATCCTCCAACTGCTGGGCGATCGCCTCGCGAGCTACGGAAGCCTTCGTCCGCCCGGTCGATTTCGCCAAGGCGGCGACCCGCGCTTCCAAATCCGGTGCCAGTTTCACTGCAATCATTCCCAGAGGCTAGCCTTTGCCCTACGTTTTTCAAGCATTGAGAATTTCTGACCAACAACCATGAACGCCCTCCAAAAACAACTCGCCCTCCACAACGCATGGCAGCAGGACTGGTCGCGCCGGACGTTCCTGAAAAAATCCTTCGCCGGTCTCGGCGGGATCGCGCTTTCGCAGTTCGCCCGCGGGTCAACCCTCCCCCAAATACACCAGCAGGGCGGGCTCCACTTCCCCGCGAAAGCGAAACGCGTGATCCATCTCTGCATGGCCGGCGGCCCCTCGCATCTGGAATCCTACGATCCCAAGCCGGAACTCAACCGCCTCAACGGCCAGCCTTTCCCGGAATCGTTCACGCAAGGCCAGCAGCTCGCCCAGCTCCAGGGCCACAAGCTGATCGCGCGCGGCTCCTTCACGGGTTTCAAGAAATACGGCGAGGCGGGCATCGAGATCTCCGACCTTTTCCCCCACATCGGCTCCATCGCGGACGAGATCTGCGTGATCCGCTCCATGGTCACCGAGCAGATCAACCACGATCCGGCGCACGCCTTCATGAACTCCGGCTCCATCCTCAAGGGCCGCCCGAGCATGGGCTCATGGCTGCTCTACGGCCTCGGCTCGGATTCGCAAAACCTGCCCGGATACGTCGTCATGGTATCAAGGGGTGAGTTCTCGGATCAGCCCATCTCTTCCCGCCAATGGTCGTCGGGTTTCCTGCCATCGCGGTTCCAGGGCGTGCAGTTCCAGTCCAAGGGCGATGCCGTTCACTACGTCGGCAGCCCGGAGGGTGTGTGCCAATCCACGCAGCGGCAGGTCATCGAGGAGGTCCAGCGCCTCAACGGCATGCTGCGCGAGCACCGCTACGATCCGGAAATTGAGACCCGCATTTCCCAATACGAAATGGCCTTCCGCATGCAGTCCTCCGTGCCCGAGCTCACCGACATGAAGGGCGAGCCGCAGCACATCCTCGACATGTACGGCGTGAAAGAGGCGGGCGACGGCTCGTTCGCCTCGAACTGCCTGCTCGCCCGCCGCATGCTGGAGCGCGGCGTCCGTTTCGTGCAGCTCTATCATCGCGGCTGGGATCAGCACAACGCCATCGATCAACAGATGCCCAAATCCGCGCTGCTCACCGACCAGGCCTCCGCCGCTTTGGTGAAGGATCTGAAACAGCGCGGCATGCTTGAGGACACACTGGTGATCTGGGGCGGCGAGTTCGGGCGCACCCCCATGGGCCAAGGCACCGGCCGCGACCACCACATCAAGGCCTTCTCCCTCTGGATGGCCGGAGCGGGCATCAAGCCCGGCCACGTCCACGGTGCCACCGACGAGCTCGGCTACGCCGCCGTCGAGGACGTCGTCAGCGTCCACGACCTCCACGCCACCCTCCTCGACCGCTTCGGCATCGACCACACGCGTTTCACCAAAAAATTCCAAGGCCTCGACTACAAGCTCACCGGCGTCGAGCCCGCGAAGGCGATCAAGGGCATTATCGCATGAGTCCGAAAGTGATTTCCGCCGAGCAGGTCCACGCGTCGCTCAGCTATCCGGCGTTCGTCGATTCCCTCCAAGAGGTTTTCGCCGCGCCGCACACCATGCCGCCGCGGCAAGTGCTGCTGCTCGACCCCGCATCCGGATCGCATGACGCCTTCGCGATGCTACCGAGCTGGAACGAAGAGGTGATCTGCCAGAAAGCCTTCACCTACTTCCCCGGCAACCAACCGCCCGCACCGACGCTCCATTCCCAGATCCTGCTCTTCGACCGCAAAACCGGAGCACCCCTTGCCCTGGTCGATGGCGTGAGCGTCACCTGCTGGCGCACCGCCGGGGTATCCGCGCTCGCCTCGCGTTTCCTATCCCGCCCGGATTCGCAAACCCTCCTGCTGCTAGGAACCGGTAAGCTCGCGCCCTTCCTGATCCGCGCCCATGCCAGCGTCCGCCCGTTGAAACGCATCCTGCTTTGGGGCCGCACGCCGCAGCGTGTCGAATCGCTCAGGGAAACGATGGCCGGGGAATTTCCCATGATCACATTCGAATGCGTGACCAACCTGAGCGAAGCCTGCGGCATGGCCGACATCGTGGTCTGCGCCACAGGAAGTACGGAAATCCTGGTAAAAGGCGAGTGGATGCGCCCCGGAACCCACACCGATTTCCTCGGCAACCACCACGCCGACAAACGCGAATGCGACAGCGAACTCGTCACCCGCGCCCGGGTCTTCGTCGATAGCCGGGAAAACTGTTTCCGCGAGGCCGGCGAAATCCTTGTGCCTGTGAGCGAAGGCGTTTTCTCCCTAGATCAGGTGGCTGGAGAACTGGCCGACCTCTGCCGCGGCGACACGCCCGGCCGCCGCGATGAAACCGAGATCACCCTTTTCAAATCCGTCGGCTGCGCCCTCGGGGATCTCTGCGGGGCCTTATCCGTTCGGAAAGCATGCGGATGAGGGGTTCCGGCCGGGCGCCCGGTGGCCCGGGAAAAAACCGGCCAGCAACGCTACGAGTTCCTGCATGTTTTCCGCCACCTTATCCGCGCCGAGCAGGCGTTCGCGATCATGGTAGCCCCACGTGACGGCGATGGACACCATGCCGGCGTTACGAGCGGTCTCGAGATCCATGGTGGAGTCGCCGATCAGGATGCACTTTTCCGGGGCGCACCCGAGGGCGGCGGCGATTTCCAATGCGCCGGCCGGATCGGGTTTGTGAGGCATGCCTTCGCGGTGTCCGAGCACGGCGGCGAAGGTGTGTTCGGGAAAGAGCTTGGCAACGATCTCCGTGGTGAAGGTATGCGGTTTGTTGGATAGGACTGCGAGAGCCACACCGCGCGCCCGAAGGTCGGCGAGCAGGTCGGTGATGCCGGGGTAAGGCGATGTGCCGTTTTGCCATGAGGCGGCATAATCCTCTCCGAAACCCCGTAACACGCTTTCGAGATGCGGCTCCGCCACACCGGCCCCCAACGCGCGGGTAACGAGCATTCGCGCACCATCGCCGATGAATCCCCGCACCGCCGCCTCCCCGTGGCCTGGAAAACCGTGCCGCATAAGCGCCCGGTTCAGCGAGGCGGAGATGCCCGGCAGCGATTCCACCAGCGTGCCATCCAGATCAAAAATCAGCGCCCCATGCATGGGACGGAGGGAAACACCGCACCGCCGCGATGAAAGGAAAATTTTCCCGCCGCTCTCCGGATGCGTCGAAAAACGCTCCATCAACAAATCACGGCACCCTCGGGAATTTGGAGAAATCCGGCGCGCGTTTCTCAAGGAACGCCTCTTTGCCCTCACGGCCTTCCTCGGACATGTAGTAGAGCAGGGTGGCGTTGCCGGCGAGGTCGAGCAGGCCCATTTGGCCGTCGCAATCGGCGTTGAGGGCGGACTTGAGGCAGCGCAGGGCAAGCGGTGAGTGGGCGAGCATTTCGCGGCACCACTGGAGCGTTTCCTTTTCGAGATCGGCGAGGGGGACGACGGTGTTCACCAAGCCCATGTCGAGCGCCTGCTGCGCGTCGTATTGGCGGCAGAGATACCAGATTTCCCGCGCCTTTTTCTGGCCCACGATGCGGGCGAGGTAGCTGGAGCCGAGCCCGCCGTCGAAGCTGCCGACCTTGGGGCCGGTCTGGCCGAAGCGCGCGTTGTCCGCCGCGATGGTGAGATCGCAGACGATGTGCAACACGTGCCCGCCGCCGATCGCGTAGCCCGCGACCATCGCGACAACCGGCTTCGGCAGTGAGCGGATTTTTTTCTGGAGATCGAGCACGTTCAGGCGCGGCACCCCGTCGCCGCCGATGTAGCCCGCGTGGCCGCGCACCTTCTGGTCGCCACCGGAACAGAACGCGAGATCTCCCTCGCCGGTAAGGATGATGACCCCGACCTGCGGATCCTCGTGCGCCATGTCGAAGGCGCGGAGCATTTCCGTGACCGTCAGCGGGCGGAAGGCGTTGCGCACCTCCGGGCGGTTGATGGTGATCTTGGCAATCGCGCCGTCTTCCGTCGTCTCGTAACGGATGTCTTCGAAGTCATGTTTGGAAATCCACATCGCCGCGCAATCTGAACCGTCCCCCGCGCCGGTTCAACCGCGAATCGGGGAAAGCGCGTCACAGCATTCGCCAACTCGGCTTGTCACGCCTGGCGGAGGGAAATATGTATTCCTTTTTTCTATAAAACGGAATACATTCACGGCATGGCCGACAGCTACACGATCAAGACCGCGCAACAAAGGCTCTCGGCGTTGGTAGAGGAGGCGGCGGATCATCCGGTGACGATCACGAAGCAGGGGCGCGCTGTGGCGGTGCTGGTCTCGATCGAGCGGATGGAAGCCATCGGCGAAACCATGGAACTCCTGGTCGATCCGAAAGCGATGTCCGCGATCCGCAAGCACCGCGAGGGCAAGGCGAATTACCATGATGTCTCGGTGCTCGACGGCATATGATCAACGTCCGGATCCAGGATGAGGTGGTGGATTACCTCCGCCGCTTGGCTCCGCAGCCGCGCCATGCGCTGCGGCTGGCCATCAAGGATCTGGCGCATGAGAAAGGCGATATCAAGGCGCTCACGGATGAACTCGAGGGCTTCTACCGCCTGCGGGTCGGGTCGCATCGGGTCGTTTTCGAATACGAGATCATCGAGGGTGTCAGGGTAATCACCTGTGTGTTCGCCGGGCCACGGAAATGGATCTACGAGGTATTCCAGAGCAGGTTGTTGGAGTGATGCCACCGGTTCCTCACAGCATACGCGGCGGCGATCTCGTTCGTGTCGAGCGTGGCGGAAACGGCCTCGCGGGCGGTGTAGGCGGGCGGTTTCACCGAGGTGGTTCCGGCGAGGACTTTCGGCTGGAATCGCAGCGAACAAGCGCCCGGTGCGCTGCAGGAGGCGAACCCGGGAGAGGGCGGATACCAGCGACATGGTGAACAGGCTACCTGGACTTTCTGTGAAGGGAAGTTGGAGAGCGTTTGCCGTATACCGAACGATAAAAGATGAAAAAATACGCGTCTTCCTCGCGTTATCTCGCCATGCAAAGCGCAACTTTCCCAAAAATCCTATCGTCCGGACTTGGCCTGATCCTCGGATTTAGCTCACTTGCCGCGCTGGCGAATCCTTCGGCCGCTGACCTTGAGGCGAAATACTCCGCCGGGCTCGAAGCGTTGAAAACGGACATTTCCCGATCCCTGCCGCGCGCCGACGAGCGGAAAAGCAAAGACCTCGAAAGCGCCCGGGAAGAAGTCCTCAAAGCGACCGTGGCAGCGGATGCGGCTGCAAAAGGGCTCGGCCAAATCGGCACCGGGAAAGCGTTGGTAGATCATGCCAAGGGCAAATGGATCGGCGGCGCGGACAAGGGCATCGCCGCCGCGAAAGCCGCTCTCGCGAAAGCCACCAACGCCTCCGAACGCGCGGCGGCGGAGAAGGAGCTTGCGAATTGGGAGGCGAACCGGAAAGAAGGTGAGAAAGCCCTCGCAGAGCGCCAGGCCGCCCTCGACGCGGCGCGGCGCGACGAGCCGAAACTCCGCAAGGCGAACGAGGCCGCCCAGGCCGCTTTGGCGAAAGCGAAGGAGAACGAGACCAAGGCGTCCAAGGATTTGCTGGCGTCACTCGGCTCCGCGCTGACGAGCGATGCGATGGACGCGAAGCTGGCCAAGGCCGTGGTTCTAGCAGCTGGCACCCCTAAAGCCCTCGCAGCGTTCGCCGCTCAAGGAACCGACAAGGTAGCGCTGGTGGACAAACTCCTGGCCTCTCCGGCCTTGATGAAAGAGATGCTGATCGCGGGCGGTGCCAACCACGGCCAATACGGACGCGCCATGGAAATCCTCGACGGTATCGAAAAGGCCAGCCCGAAGGCCGTGGAAGGCCATTTCCAACGCCTCGCGCTCGCCACTGCCCTGGAACACGCAAAACCGATCGATAACATCGATCCGGTGAAGCGTTACCTGCACTATGAGAAGGCCAACCTCGACGGAGAGCTCGATCCTGCCTTCAAAACTTTCACCACATGGGAATACCGCCACATCGTGAACTGCGAGGCGCCCGACGAGATCCTGCAGTGGGGTCGCAACATGCTGCGCACCTACCGCCCCGACCATATCTACAACCCCGATTACGGCTGGCGCTACGTTTCCTCTGTCCGGACGGAAGTTCCCTACGGTTCGCAAAACGTGCAATTCGACAAGCCCGACCTCCACCAATACCAGAATATCATACTAAACGGCGGAGTCTGCGGGCGGCGCGCGTTTTTCGGACGCTTCATCCTTCGCAGCTTCGGCATTCCCACATGGGGCGTGACGCAGAAAGCCCATGCCGCCCTGAGCCACTGGACTCCGAAGGGTTGGGTGGTGAACCTCGGAGCCGGTTACGGATCGAGCTGGTGGGACAAGGACGAGGTTTCCCTCAGCGGCAACCAGTTCCTCATGGAAAGCCAGGCCCGCGCCCATTCCACGGAATACACGCAGGTGCTGCGCGCCCAATGGATCAGCCGCATCCTCGGCGAGCCCGCCTACAACGAGCGCCGGAAAGTGGAAGGCGGCTTCTGGAGCAAGATCGCCCTCTACCAGACCAGGATTCTCGCCTCGTCCGCCGCCTCCCTCGGGCCGCTGGGCAAGGAACTCGCTGAGGCGAATGATAAGGAGCAGAAAGTGTCATCCGCGAAGGTGTCCGCGGAGGACACGAAAATCACGGTGCGTCCGGGTGAAATCAACATCCCCGCCGTTGCCCACGTGAAGTCCGCCGGCAAAGGAGCGGCCATGAGGAGCATTGACAGCGGAATGCAACTTCACGCCCTCGGCGGCTTCACGGCGGAGTATGAGGTCACCGTCCCGATTGAAGGTAAATATAATCTCAGCGCCCGCGTGGCGACCGTGCAGACCGGGCAGAAGTTGCTGGTTTCCAGAAAAGGAGATGCGCAACCGAATCCCATCGACGTGCCCTATACCCTCGGCATGTGGGAGCCGACCCAAGCCGTTGAGCTGGATCTCGCGCAGGGGAAAAACACGATCTCCGTCCAGCTCGCGGCGGGCAGCCGCGGGGTCACGATCAAGGACTTCACCCTAAAGGCGGCGAAATGAGGAAGGGGAATGATCTTGCCGTTTCCCCCGCCGATGGGAGAGTGCCCCTCGTCTGGATAGATGTTTCTCCAATAAACCGGAATACGAACCAAGCCACGCCATGAAACAAACCTTTGCCATCACCACCCTCCTTCTCGTTTGCGCTTCCGCCGCTTTCGCGGGCTTCACGGAGCGCAAGCTGGAGTCGGCCATGAAGAGGGCCTCCGCTTCGGATAAGAAAATCGCTTTCGTGTTCTATCAGGATTATTACCTGCCGAATTGCCCGACGTGCGTCCGGACGGTCAACGCCAACAACAGTGCGATCAAGAAAGCGGTTCCCCGCTCCGAGGTTGTGATCATTGAGATCGAGAAGGGCGACAAGGACATGGACAAGCTGCCTTCCGCCGTCTCCGCCCAAGGCTCCTTGCCCCGCATCGTCGTGACCGATGCCGCTTGCGAGAAGCTGGTGGCCAAGCTCGATGGAGCACCCGACCGCGAAAAGGCCAAGGCCTTCGAAGAGGAAGTGAAGTCCGCCGAATGAACACCCGCCGTGCAGTTGACACCTCCGGCTGCCTCTGATAGCCGTATTCCCTTGTTATCAGCTCCGGTCAAGGAATGTCCGAGCGACGGGCTGTTCGCCATTGAGAAGCGCCTTTTGAACATCGAGAAACCCCAGGAGGCGCAGGAGAAGCGGTGATCCAGACATCCAAGGAAACCGACGAACGCCGCGACGCCAAAAAGCCCGCGGCGAAGGCGGGCGACGAGGCTGTGATCGCCGCCGAGTGCTGGTGCCTGCACGGCGCAGTGGGCGCGGCTGCCGATTGGAGGGGGATCGCCGCCCGCCTCGCCACAAGGGGTATTTCCACCCGAGCCGTCGATCTCTGGCGTTTCCTGCAATGCGAAAGCGTGACGATGCCGGAGTTCGGCAAGCGTCTCAACGCGAACGCGGAAGGAGAGGTTTCGCATGGGCAGCGACGGATCCTAATCGGCTACTCGATGGGGGCGCGGCTCGCGCTGCATGCCTTGCTTGAAGACGGGCCGTGGGAGGCGGCGGTGATCATTTCCGGAAACCCGGGTCTGCGTGACACGGCGGAGGCCTCGGCTCGGCGCGTCGCGGACGCCGTTTGGGCGACGCAGGCGCTGACCCTGCCTTGGCCGGATTTCCTCGGGAAATGGAACGCGCAGCCCATCCTCGGCGGCGCGATCCGCGATGAGCGGGAAGACCGCAAGCTCATGCAGAGGCGCCGCGAGATCGCGCGCAGCTTCGTCGATTGGTCTCTGGGAAACCAGGAGCCGTTATGGGAAAAACTTTCCGCGATCAAGATCCCGACCCTATGGATCGCCGGGGAAAATGATCCGAAATTCCGCTCACTAGCGGAGGAAGCAGCCGGTCTTTCGGAAAATTTTTCCCTGCAGATCGCCCTGGACTCCGGCCACCGCGTCCCATGGGAAAACGAGGAGTGGCTGGCGGAGAAGATCGCGGAATTCGTCTCCTAGAAGTGGATCGCGTGGCCTTCCGCCGCGAGGGTGGCCTCGTGGATCACCTCCGACATGGTCGGGTGGGCGTGGATGGTGGCGTGGATCTCGTCGATGGTGAGTTCCTGGTCGAGCGCGAGCCCCATCTCAGCGATAAGCTCTGTGGCGTTGTCGCCGATGATGTGCGCACCCAACAGCTCGCCGTGCTTTTTGCCGTAGAGCAGTTTCGCGAAGCCGTCCGTCTCACCGGCGGCGACCGCTTTGCCGATGGCGACGAAGGGAATTTTCCCGACGATATAATCAACGCCCTCTTCCTTGAGTGCGCGCTCGGTTTTGCCGACCGAGGCAACCTGCGGATGGCAGTAGGTGCAGCCGGGGAAATTCGTGACCATGCGCGGCTTGTGGCCATCCACGTAAAGGCCATCGACGCATTGGAACGCCTCGAAGGAAGCGACGTGCGCGAGCCAAGGCGGGCCGTTGATATCGCCGATGGCGTAAACGCCGGGAAGGTTCGTTTGGTAGCGGTCGCCGATCTTGATGTAGCCGCGGTCCGTGAGCTCCGGCTGATAGCCGCCGGGAAGGACGGGCTGGATGCCGATCGCGACGAGGCAGACATCGGCGGAGATCACGCCGTTTTCCTTCGGTCCCTCGACGGTGATTTCGACGCGGTCGCCGAGATCCTTGGTGGCGGTGACCTTGGTGTTCACGAGGCAGCGGATACCCTGTTTGGTGAGGGATTTTTCCAGTGCCTCACCTACCTCCGTGTCCTCGACGGGAAGCACGTTGGGCAGCATTTCCACGAGGGTCACCTTCGTCCCGAAAGCGTTGTAGATGTAGGCGAACTCGACGCCGATCGCGCCCGCGCCGATGATGATCATTTCCTTCGGCTGCTCGGCGAGCACCATCGCTTCCTTGGATCCGATCACGGATTTTCCGTTGAACGGCAGCGGCGGCAGCGGGCGGGATTTGCAGCCGGTGGCGATGATGATGGCCTTGCCTTCAAGCGTCTGGGTGCTGCCGTCCGCTGCTTTCACGCCGACTTTTCCTTCAGCCTCGATGGAACCGAAGCCGCGGATGTAATCGACCTTGTTCTTCTTGAAAAGGAACTCGATGCCGCCGGCGAGCTTATCGGAAACCTTGCGCGAACGACCCACCACCGTGCTCCAATCGTAGGAAAGACCTTGGATGGAGATTCCCATCTCTGCAGCCTTGTGCATGAGCGTCTGGTAAAGCTCGGCGTTTTTCAGCAGTGCCTTCGTGGGGATGCAGCCCCAGTTGAGGCAGGTGCCGCCCGCGCGATCCGCCTCGACGCAGGCAACTTTTTTCCCGTGCTGAGCGGCGCGGATGGCGGCGACGTATCCGGCGGGGCCGCCACCGATGACAATGAGATCGTAGGACATGATGTTTCTTTGAAAAGAGGTTCGCGCCGAGAGTGGTTCGCGGCGCTGGGATTGTCAAAGGAGGATGAGGGGAAATCGCTCAGGCGGAAGCCTGGTTGCGCTCGTTGACCTGGGAGTTGAGCGTGCAGAAATCGTAGAGCCAGCCGATGCCGAAGAGGCCGCCGCTCACAAGCCACAGGATGCCGGTGAGGATTTTCCCCATGTAGAAGCGGTGGATTCCGAGAAGCCCGAGGAAAGTGAGGAGGATCCACGTGACCGAGTAGTCGATGGGGCCTTTGGCGTAGCGCGAGGTGGCGTTGCGCGCCATCGAGGGGATGAGGAAGAGGTCGATGATCCAGCCGATGCCGAGCAGGCCGAGCGTGAAGAACCAGATTGCTCCCGTGACGGGTTTCCCGAAGTAGAAACGGTGCGCGCCGGTGAAGCCGAAAATCCAAAGGAGGTAGCCGATGGTTTTGGAATGGGTGGGCATGGAAGGGTGCGGGAATCAGATCATCGAAAGCACCTTCTCCACGATCCGTTTCGGATTCGGGAGCTGGTCGTTCTCGACGTGCGGGGAATAGATCGCCGGGGCATCTATGGTGCAGACGCGTTTGATCGGGCCGTCGAGTTCGTCGAAGGCGTGCTCCTGGATGAGGTGGGATACCATGGCGGAAACTCCGCCGAAGGGCTTCGATTCATCGACGAGGACGACGCGGTGGGTCTTGGCGACGGTGGCGAGTATCGCGTCCACATCGAGCGGGCGGATCGAGCGGAGGTCGAGGACTTCGGCGCTGATGCCGTGATCGTTCTGGAGGGTTTCGGCGGCCTCGAGGCAATGGATCACCGAGCGGCCGTGGGCGATGAGGGAGATGTCGGTGCCCTCGCGTTTCACCTCCGCTTTTCCGAGAGGGATGACGAAATCACCTTCGGCGGGATCCGGCACTTCGCCGGTCATTCCATAGAGCAGCGTGTTCTCCATGAAATAGACCGGGTCGTTATCACGGATGGCGGCCTTGATGAGGCCTTTCGCGTCGGCAGGAGTGGCAGGTGAGCAAACTTTCAGGCCGGGGAAGGCGGCGAAGAGGCCTTCGGGGATGTGGGAGTGGGTCGCGCCGACGTTGGTGCCGCCGTTGGCCGGTCCGCGGACGACGATGGGGCAATTACAGAGGCCGCCGGACATGTAGCGGACGCAGGCGGCGTTGTTGACGAGCTGGTCGAAGGCGACGGAGTGGAAGGACCAGAACATCAGCTCCATCACCGGGCGCACGCCGAGCATCGATGCACCGATGCCCATGCCGATGAAGCCGGCCTCGGAGATCGGCGTATCGACGATGCGCTTGTCACCCCATTTTTCCCAGAGGCCTTGGGTGACTTTGTAAGCTCCGTTGTATTGGGCGACTTCTTCGCCCATGATAACAACATTGGAATCGCGGGCGAGTTCCTCATCGAGGCCTTCACGGAGGGCTTCACGGTAGGTGAGAGTGCGCATGGGGAAAAGGGATTGGGAAAAGGTTAGCGGAAGAATCAAGCGAAGAAGTGATGGCCGATTTTTGATGCCTCGGTGTTGTTGTCGGTTTCCCAATACACATCAGTCGCGATATCGGCAATGCTCGGAGGCGGCGAATCCTCCGCGAATTTCACGGCCTCGGCGGCCTCGGCGTTGGCGGCTTTTCCGATCTCATCGGCCAGCGCGTCGTTGAGGATCCCTTCTTCGGTGAGCCTGCGGCGGAAGACGGCGAGGGGATCGTGGTTTTTCTTGTAGTTCTCGATCTCCTCCGGAGTGCGGTATTTCTGCGCGTTCGCGTCCGCGACGGAGTGGCCGTAGTAGCGGTAGGTTTCGATCTCGAGGACGGTGGGCTTGTGCTGCTTGCGCGCGCGCTCCATGGCGATGTGGGTTTTCGCGCGAACCTCGTAGATGTCGGAGCCGTCGATCACGTCCCACTCAATGTCGTAGGCCTCTGCGCGTTGGGCGAGGCAGCCGGTGTAGGCGGAAGAACGTTTCTGCGAAGTGCCCATCGAGTAGCCGTTGTTTTCGATCACATAAATGACGGGGATCCCGAAAAGGGAGGCGATGTTGAGGGACTCGTGGAACGCACCCTGGTTGACAGCGCCATCGCCGAGGAAGCAGAGGCAGCAGCCTTCCTTGCCGAGGTATTTCACACCGTATGCGAGACCGAGACCGAGCGGCGTCTGCCCGGCGACGATGCCGTGGCCGCCCCAGTAGTTTTTGTCCGGCGCGAAGAAGTGCATCGATCCGCCTTTCCCTTTCGAGCAACCGGTCGCTTTTCCGTAAAGCTCGGCCATGCATTCGTTCATGTTCATGCCCGAAGCGAGAGCATGCGCATGGCAGCGGTAAGCGGTGATGTTGTGGTCGTTTTCGCCGCGCAGCGAAAGGGTTCCCACGGCAACGGACTCCTGGCCGATGTATAGATGCAGGAAGCCTCCCATACGACCGGGCTTCTGGTAGTTTGCGAGGGCGACCTGCTCGAAGCGTCTGATCCGCACCATCAGGGAATAGAGCTCAATCTTTTTTTCGGCGGTAAGCGAATGGTTGATCTGCGAGGAGGCGAAATCGAGGGCGGACATGGTTGAGCGGGGATGCGGTGAAACCGGGGCTTGGTTAGGAGGAGTGAGCGGCGACGGCAAGTTTTATCTCGCGGCGACTGGCTGGGCTTGAGGCGAGAGGCGGGGAAGGGCGAAACGTGCGGACAAGAAGATCGCCGTGAAAAGCAGGTTCGCCGCAGTCATGTTGCGCAGGAACACCCAGCTCGGCAAGGAGCTGCCGGGAGGGCCGGCCCAGAGCGATTGCCAGAGACCGAGAGGTGACTTGGGATACATCGGGCTACCGATCCAGGCCGCTCCGTTCGTTATGACGTGGAACGCCAAAGCTGCGGCCACCGATCCCGCGAGCAGGACGGCCGCGTGTTTTCCGGCGAGGGATTTCCCGATGAAAAACGTCGCGATGAAAGCGAGCGCCGTAACCGCGATGACCCCGGGGGAAAGGTACGCCGCATTCCCATCAAGGATCGCGGGTGCGGGATAGGTCACGAACCAGGCGGTGAGCGGGATCGCCCAAGCGCGCCAATCTTTTGCTACGATCGCACCGCAGAAAAACAGCGCGGCGAGCGGCTGGAAGTTCGGTAAGGTTTCCGGAAACGCGCTGCCGATCAGGCGGAAGGTGGCAAGAAGGACGAGGATCAAACCCAAAGGCAACAAGCGTGTCATGGCCCGAAACTAATCGCCGCAATGCTCGCGCGGCTAGGCGAAAATTTTCCCATCACGATCCGTAAAATGTGCCTGATTTCACACTAACCACCACATATTGTGGTTGTGACCTAAATATCTTGTCGCTGCCATGACTGAGTGCTTGCCAAGAGGTGATGAAAGCAGAAACTCCCTCAAGCACTCGTGCATATCTTATGAAGTTCACTATCTCGAAAGACGTTTTCCTGGAAGGTTTGCAAAAAGTGCAGCACGTCGTGAGTTCCCGCTCCACCCTGCCGATCCTGTCGAACGTGCTTCTGGTAGCCAAAGGCGGACGGCTCGTATTCACGACCACTGACCTCGATGTCGGCATCACCGGCTCCGTGGAGGCATCGGTCGAAAAAGAGGGCGCGACAACGCTTCCCGCAAAACGCCTTGTTAGCATCGTCAAGGAGCTTCCCTCAAGCGAAGTGCACGTCACCGTGGACGCGAAAAATTACGCAACCATCAAAAGCGGTCCGTCGACTTTCAAGATCATCGGCCTCAGCGATTCCGAGTTTCCGCCCCTACCTGATTTTCTTGGCGCCAAAACCTTCAAGATTCCGCAGGTGGAACTCAAGAACGGCCTGAAAAAGACCGCGTTCGCGATCTCAACCGACGAGACCCGATACGTGCTCAACGGCATCTTCGCCTCATTCCGTGAGGGCAAGCTCGCGCTTGTCGCGACCGACGGACGCCGCCTCGCGATGGCTGACATGGATCTGGAGTTCCCCGCCTCGCATGAGACGGATGTGATCATCCCCTCGAAAGCGGTTCAGGAAATCCAGCGCCTGCTCGGGGATTCCGGCGAGGTGGAGGTCAAGCTCAGCGACAGTCAGATCTCTTTCACCGTCGGCGACACCTTCCTCGCCAGCAAGCTGATCGAGGGTAACTACCCGAACTACCGCCAAGTGATCCCCGGCGACAGCAATGAACGCGTCGTCATTTCCCGCGAGCATCTCCTTGAGACCGTTCGCCGCGTCTCGCTGCTTTCCTCCGACAAGTCGAACTCGGTGAAACTCATTTTCAGCGAGAACCAGATCGAGGTCACTGCGAACTCGCCGGATGTCGGTGAGGCGCAGGAAACCCTTGAGGTCGGCTATACCGGCCCGGACATGCAGATCGCCTTCAACCCGGAGTTCCTGCAAGCCCCGCTGCGCGCTCTCGACACGGACAACGTCTATCTCGACCTGATAGACGAGATGAGCCCCGGAGTGCTGCGCATCGACGGTTCCTTCCTCTACGTGCTCATGCCGATGCGCGTTACCAACTGATCCGCAGCCATGGGCAGGCATTTCGAATGCAGGAGAAGGGCGAAGGAATCCCGTTGGGCATCCATGTCCAGGATATTTCCCAAGCTGGCGAAATCCATCACCATCGCTGCGAAAAACGGCGGGCCCGATCCGGAATCCAACGCTCCGCTCCGCGTCGCGATCCAGAACGCGAAGGCGGCGAATCTTTCCAAGGAAAACATCGAGAACGCGATAAAGCGCGCGGCCGGCAAGGACGCCTCCGAGATCACCGAGGTGGTCTACGAGGCGAAGGGGCCGCACGGATCCCAGTTCTATATCGAGTGCGCCACGGACAACACGAACCGCTCGATCGGCAACCTCAAGGTGATCCTAGGCAAGAACGGCGGCGAGATCGTACCCAGCGGCGCGCTCAATTTCATGTTCACCCGCAAGACAGTCATCGAGTTCCCGGTGCCCGAAGGGAAAGACCTTGAGGAGCTGGAATTCGAACTCATCGACGCGGGACTTGAGGAGCTTTCCGTGGATGAAGGAGTGGTTTCGGCGATCGGTGATTACACTTCCTTCTCCAGCCTTTGCGCCGCCATCGAGACGGCGGGTATCGCACCCACCAAGTCCGGACTCCAGCGCCTACCCACGCAGCCCATCGAGCTCACCGAAGCGCAGATCGAGGATGTCGAGGCCTTGCTCGACAAAATCGAGGATGACGATGATGTCCAGTCGGTTTACACGAACCTAGGTTGATCCATCCAAGGAAAAAGCCGCGCTTCCTTTCGGAAGTGCGCGGCTGAGATGGAAGACTCAACGGAAAAGGATGAGTGGGGCTGAAATATGTTCCGCCGGACTTAGTTGGCAACTTCGACTTTGGCGCGGAAGAAACCGCCCGGCGCTTCGTTGGTTGCCGTGCTGGTAACCTTGATTTCGCTGTAACCGTTCACAAGATTCCATGCCGGATCCGCCGGTTGGATTTCGTTCCAAGTGATCATGTCCTCGCTGAACTCGATGGAATACCTGAGTTTGGGGACGGTTTCCGTGAGTTTTGGGACCCGGAATTCAAAGGCTCCCGGGGAGCTTATTTCACTGGCAGCTGCCGCGGTGCCGAATTTATTGGCTGGTGCCGGCGATACCATCTGTATGCCCAATGACGCCGGCAAACTGGAAGCCGATGCGGGATTGGAGCCGAATACCCACTCATTGAAATTGCTCAACCCATCTCCGTCAAAATCATGTTCAGCCGAGAGCTGTTTGGTCGTGGCACCTGGTGGCAGGGATGCGGCGATGGCGCTGAAGAACGGATTGGTGACCCTCACAGGCAAACGGAAACGCCTGGTGGCCTGTTCAATGATAACCCCGGTGGTTCTCCTGACGACGACGAACTCCAGATCAATGACACCGGTGTTTCCGGGTTGCATGAAATTCGGGGGGATGATGAAGGAATTGACGAGCGGACTCTGCAGCACGACTCGGCTCGTATTGGGTCCGGAGAAGTTGGGAAACAAGGGCACGGCTTCCAGGTCAGGGTCGGAGAGCGGATCGGAAGGGTCTTCCAATCGCTTGATGGAAAAATAGGCGGCATCACTTGCCGTAGAGAGGAAGTTTACCCCGTTGCCCTCCCATTTGACCGTATTCAGCTCAAAGGGATCGAGAACCGCGAAACCATCATCGTAGGCGACATTGAGGAATCGCACACCTTGGTTCTGATTGTTGATTTTGCGGAATCCATCCAGCTTGGGGAACAAATTGATGCTGAGAACCGCCGGATTGACCGGATGGGCAAGGGCGGCAAAGTTGAAACGGTAGGTGCCGGGAACCGCTTCGCCGTCGAAGCGCTTGCGCTCTCCCGCCGCGTAATCGCGTGCGAAATCGTAGATGGATACGTCATACTGCCGGATGAAATTTGTGAACAGGTTGTAGAAGCAGCTGATAGACCGGTTCTCAAAGCCCAGAAGCGGACGCGGCAATTGGGACGGGGGAGCGGAAACGAGAAGCGCATTTTGCGGGGCGAATGGCCTCAGGATGATGGCCGGGGATATTTCCGTCACACTGAAATAGGGGCCGAGCCCGTTGAGCAAGGGATCATCCTCCAGTCCGCGCGAAACAAAACCCGTGGATCCGATGGGACAAAGGGGGCTTGGGTTGTAGAAAAAGGGTGCCTCGCAGCCATCGAATATGATGACCCCATCCCTGATGTTGAAAGAGAAGACTCCTCCCTCAAACGCCGTTCCGGTTGGAGCCTGACGGTAATTGCCGGTGGAATCGGCTATAAACGCAAAGGTCGTAGCAGCAGTTTGAGAATGGGCAGTGCCGGCAGCAAGAACAAGCGGAGCTGCCAACGAAAGGATTTTTTGTGTGGTGTGCACGTGAGGAAATTGTCCGATCCGCTCCTTGTTACAAGCGCAAATTCCGATTCCCGCTCACTTTTCGCAATACTGTGAACCGCTGCAGCGTGATTTTTTTAGAATTTCAAGGGAAACCACGAAGCGTTTGGACTCAGCGGCACGCGACGACCTCGAAACGGGCGGCCTGTTCCGGTGTGAGTTCGACAAACTGCCAAGGCAGGCCGTTTTCGTTGAGATCCGCCATGAAGGCATCGGGATCGTGCTGCTCGATGTTCCAGACACCGGGTTTTGCCCAGCCGCCGGTGAGCATCTGTTTCGCTCCGATCATGGCGGGGACGCCTGTGGTGTAGGAAATCGCCTGTGAGCCGACCTCCGCGAAGCAGGCCTCGTGGTCGCAGATGTTGTAGATGTAGATCGCCTTGGGTTTCCCGTCCTTGAGGCCGGTGATCACGTTGCCGATGCAGGTCTTGCCTTTCGTGGTCTCGCCGAGATCGCCAGGGTTGGGCAGGACGGCCTTGAGGAACTGGAGCGGCACGATTTTCACGCCGTTGTATTCCACTTCGTCGATGCGCGTCATGCCGACGTTCTGGAGAACCTGGAGGTGGTTGATGTAATTCTGCGAAAACGACATCCAGAACTGCGCGCGTTTGATCGTGGGGATGTGTTTCACCAGCGACTCAAGCTCCTCGTGATACATGCGGTAGATCTCGTAGGTGCCGACGCCGTCCGGGCAGGTAAAGGGCTGGTGGAGGGACATCGGTGCGGTCTCGACGAATTTCCCATCCTCCCAGTGGCGGCACTCGGCGGTGACTTCGCGGATGTTGATCTCGGGGTTGAAGTTGGTGGCGAAAGCACGCCCGTGGTCTCCGCCGTTCACATCGATGATGTCGAGGGTGTGGATCTCGTCGAAATGGTGTTTCAGCGCCCATGCGGTGAAAACGTTGGTGACGCCGGGGTCGAAACCGGAGCCGAGCAGCGCGGAAAGACCGGCGTCCAAGAACTTTTCCTGATAAGCCCACTGCCAGGAATACTCGAACTTCGCGACGTCGAGCGGTTCGTAATTGGCGGTGTCCATGTAGGGGATGCCGGCCTTGAGGCAGGCGTCCATGAGGTTGAGATCCTGGTAAGGGAGGGCTACGTTGATGAGCAGCTTCGCACCGGTTTTGGAGATGAGGGCGGCTGTTTCGTCCGGGTTGTCGGCATCGACCTTGGCTGTGGCGATCACGCGGCCGGTGCGTTTTTTCACCGAGGCGGCGATGTCGTCGCATTTGGAAAGGGTGCGCGAGGCGAGGGTGATTTCGCCGAAGGTTTCGCGAAGCATGGCGCATTTGTGGGCGACGACGCTGCCGACTCCGCCGGCTCCGATGATGAGGATGTTGTGCATGGTTTCTTGGGAGGTTGGTTGGAAAAGGTTTCAGGCCCAGATCCAGTTGAAAACGGTCTCGATGTCCGGATGGAGGGAATGGTGGACGGGGCAGCCGCGGGCGGCGCTTTCGAGGAGCTTGCGCTCGGGGTGGGCGGCGGGGACGGGGACGTGGAGATCGACTTCGAGGCGCGAAATTCGGCGCGGCGCGTCCTCGGACATGTGCTTGCGGACTTCGATGCGCAGGCCTTCGAGGGGGATGCCTTTCCTTTCCGCGACGATGCCCATGACGGTGGCCATGCACGCGCCGAGCGCGGTGGCGACGAGATCCGTCGGCGAGAAGGACTCGCCGCGCCCGTTGTTGTCGAGGGGCGCGTCGGTGCTGATCGTGTTTCCCGAGGGTTCGTGGGTGGCGGAGCAGCGGAGGCCGCCCTGATAATGGAGATGGATGCGAACCATGGTCGTGTTTGTTTGCGGCGGTCTTTTAGGCGCGATGGCGGACGAATGAACGCGAATTTTCCGAATTTGGGAAAAAATCCGCCGTTCTATCCTTCCGGTGTGACGGTATCGCCATCTTCCATGGTTTCCGCAGCCGGATCGCCCCGGGAAAGGACGATGCGAAAACCGTAGAACGGACTGCGCAAGGTGGCGGGCACGGGGTTTCGCCAGCCAAGCAGGAGATTTTCCCTGATGAAATTGTTCCAGCCTGCACCGCGGACAACACCAAGAGGGTTGGTTTCCGAAATGTCATCAGAGACCCATTCCTGAACGTTACCGCTGATGTCGAAGAGGCCCAGTTCGTTGGGCAGGAAAGATCCGACCGGCGCGGTGTAGGGAAAGCCGTCATCGTAATCCTGTATGACACTCTCGGGAGCAACTCCGGGCAGCACGGCAGCGGTGCTGTCTGCATAATTCGCCACGGCGTTGGGAGGTGGCCACTTCGCTCCCCACGAATAGACGGTGCTCTTGTTGGTGTTGCGTTGGCTGGGGTCGTCGCCCTCTTCGTCGCCCAGGCCCGCCATGAGGCTCCACTCCTCATCCGTCGGCAGGCGGTATTGATGGGATTGGGCGATGCGTTCCTGATCGAATTCCCGCCGGGTTAACCATCCGCAGAATGCGATGGCATCTTCGCGCGAGACATTCAGGATGGGGTGATCGGGGGTGTGCGGGAAATCGAGCAGCGGAGCTTGCTCGCGTTTCGTTTCGCTCAGGAAAATTTGGTAATCCCTGACTCTCGTTTCCCAGACAGCACCCATGAGATCCTGGGTGATGGGTTCGAATTTCATCTTCATCCCGTTCTGCCATGGCTTGCCGAAGACCACGCTATCGCTTTTCACAAGGGCGGCGCTCATCGGCAGGTTTTCGCCGGCCTTGACGTTGGCTTTCAGGGTGAGCGGCTTGTAGCCCTCCAGGATGAGAAGCAGCTCCACGGCACCCGGTTTCACCTTGGGGATGAGCAGGGTGGTATCCGTAGCACCCACGGCAACACCGTTCATATATACCTCGGCTCCGGGCGGATCGCTGACCAACTGAATGCCGCCATAGGTGTATTCGCGGACGAGGATACGAAACGGCAGGAGCCTCTCCCGCCGCGCCCGGTCGCTGAGCTTCGGGTCATCGAAAGAGCGCTCCACCGCAGCAGCCACCTCATGATCCTGAGTGAGATAACCGTCGCGGATTCCTCCGGCGCGCACCCAGTCGCTGAACGCGATGATTTCCGGCTGCGATGCGAGTACGATTTCGGATGGCTTGCCGTTTTCGGAAACGTTGATGAGCTCCACCCCGCGGGGCGACCGCTTCGATGATTTCAGAAAATCCATCCAAACCCGGTTGTTGACGAAACCGGAGCTGATATGGCCGTCCCCTTGCGGCAGGTAAGTGACACCCAGATGATCCACCCATTTTTCTCCGGTGGCGGGCGGGGAGAAATTGAGAAGTTCGCCGAAGATGATCATCGGATCCTTCACCGATTCCGGCGTGACCACGGCGGTCACAGCCAAGGGACGGTAGTCTTTTTTGCGGATCATGTAATTCACCTCGCTACCCACCTTGATGCGTAGGGTTTCGGTGGGCGTGATGCCGACCGGAGTGCCATCGTCCTTGAAAACTTCCGCGCCTTCCGGTGTGGTGACCACCCGAAGCAAGCCGTATTGGGTCGTTGCGACGGGCTTCGTCGGATTTTCCTGCCAGGGAAAAACGGAGCTGTTCTTGAGCGCCTCGATCGAGGCCCAACCCGCGAAGCCAAGCAATACCAGCGTGGTGCCCCATATCGAGAGGCCGTGGCGGCGGCGGCGCTTGCCCCGCTGGATATGGCGGAGCGCGGCGGCGAGATCGGCGGCGGTGGAGATGTTGCGCTTGCTGATGCGGGGCTCGCAGACCTCGCAGATGATGCGGTTCAGATCCAGCCAGCGCTTCCGATCAAGGCCGGTCGGCAACTCGTCGGGCAGCTCCGGGAAATCCAGCCGGTCTTTCCCCGTGGCGATCTCATAAAGCACCTTTCCGAGGGAATAGACATCCGCCTGCGCGGAGCCGGGGCCCTCCGGCGGGACGAAGCCCTCGGTGCCCACCAATGTCCGCTGGTCACGCGCGGCGACAAGCCCGATGTCCGCGAGCTTGGCCTTGCCCTTGACGAAAATCACGTTCGACGGTTTCACATCGCGGTGTGCCAGGCCGAAGGAGTGGAGGTAATCGAGCGCCTCCGAGAGCCGCAAGCCGACATCGATGCACAAACCCGTTTCCAGGCGGACACCGGACTTCCCGTCAGGCCGCAGCGTGCGCGCCTCATATTCGATGGGGTTGATTTCCTGGCCCGTGGCGACGTCATCGCCGAGCTCCATCACGTAGTAGTAAAAGGAGACGCCGTCCGGGCTACGGCCGACGTGGAGGATGTTTACCAGCGCGGGGTGGTCGCGGGAAATCGGCTCGAATTTCAGGATGCCCTCGAACTCCCGCTCGAAGGTGCGCTCGTCGTCGAAGTCCTCGCGCCAGACCACTTTCACGGCGCGCATCGCGCCAGTCACACCCCGCGCCATCCATACCTCGCCATACGCGCCGCCGCCGATCTTGCGCAGGACGTCGTGGTCCGGGATGTTCGGGTGTGTGCGGTTCGCGGCGGGCATGGTCAGTCGATCTCGTCCTCCAGTTTCGCGAGTTCCTTTTTCAGCACGGAGCCGACGCGGTGCTTCGCGAGATAGACCTGCGCCATGCTCACGTTGAGCTTTTCCTGCACCCTCTGTGCGTCCCATTGCCGGATCACGTAGAAATCGAAGATCTGGTATTGCTTGGGGGAAACCTGCGCCTTGACACGGGCGAGCGCGGCGTCGGCAATGTTTTTTTTCCACTCCACGTCCCAGAGGCGGGAGAGGACATCGCCGTTGGGATCCTCGACGCGGTCGATCACGGCAGTCTTGCGGTCGTCGTCCCATTCACCGCCGGTCATCGCGGTGTCCTTCTTGCGCTTGCGGAACTGGTCGTTGATGCGCCAGCGGGTCATGTTCATCAGCCAGGTCTTGAAGGAGCCCTGCTCGGGGTCGTAGAGCTTTTTTTTGCTCTGCTTCGCGATGGAGAGGATCGTTTCCTGCACGCAGTCGAAGGCCTCCTCGGGACGCAGCCCCGCCTTGACGGCGACGGAATAGATCAGCCGCCAGTAGGTTTGGTAAAACTCGTCCCAGGTTTTCTGATCCTCCCAGTTGTCGAGCCGGGCGATGAGGCTTTTGCGCGTCTTTGCGTAGGCTTGGAGGATTACGGCATCCTCATCCTTGGGTTTCTCCACTTTTTCATCGGACATTGGGAACTATGTAACACCTCCGGCGGGGCGTGTCTTTCCCCAAAAATCCGAAAATCGCCTTAGCCCGGGAATCCGGGGACGTTGGGTTCGCGCAGGGTTCTCTCCCAGAAATAACGGCGGAAAATCACTTTTACGGCTGCTGTGAGCGGCACAGCGAGCAAGGCGCCGACAAAACCGCCGAGCACCAGCGACCAGAACAGCATCGAGAAAATCACGGTCAGCGGGTGCAGTCCCACGGAATCACCTACGATTTTCGGGGCGGTCAGGAGCGAATTGATCTGCTGGACGCCCGCGAAAATCAGGACCACGAAGCCTACATATGGCCATGGTTCCAAGCCAAAAGGCACTTCCGCCGACTGCGCATGGAGATAGGCGATGATGCAAGCGGGTATCAGGCAGAGGATATTCCCGATGTAGGGGATGATGCCGAGGATGGCCATGAAGACCCCGATCAGGAGCGCATAGGGCAGGTCGAAGAAAAACAGCGCGATGCCAACGAGGATGCCGTCGATCACGCCCACCAACACCTGGCCTCGGAAGAAGGAGATGAGGTAGCCGTTGATTTCCTGGAGGGTGGAGACCAGCTCGGTCTTGAAGCGGGAGGCGCGCAGCGGCATATACTCATGCCAGTGGTCGCGGATCGAGGCGGAATCCTTGAGGAAAAAGAACAGGTAAACCGGCACCATGATCATGCCCAAAACCAGACCCAGGAAGCCGAAGATTTTCGAGGAACCCACGGATAGCCAGCGTTTCCCCGTCTCCAGGATCTCGCCCTTGTATTCGAAAAGCGTGCGCCCCGCGCGGGTTCGCCAGAAGAATTCCAGGGATTCAGGCGAAGGAGAGCCATTGGCGAAGGCGATCGGCTCGCCGCCGTCGGTTGTTTCCGTAAGCACCCAGCCGACCGGCCCGTCCTTGTATTTCTTCCTAAGGTCGTGAAGCGACTTTGCCAGCGCAGGGGACAGATCCGGCTCCTCATTGGGTTTCGTCAAGGGCTTGTCCAGCTCCGGGCTCTCCGTCTCGGCGCCGTCCGCGGCGATGACTTCCGTCTCGGCGCCGTCCGGGGTGATGACTTCCGTCTCGACAGGCTCTGCAACGGTCTCCTCGACCGCGCTTTCTACCGCCTCGACTTTTACGGGCACCGCGGTTTGGGCGAAGACTCCGCGCAAGAAAGTTCTGCCCCCTTGGATCGCGGGAAGAACCGCGGCAACCATGAGAGTGACAGCAGCCAGCGTGGCCAGGAACACGGAGACGACCGCCCAAAGACGGCCCAACCCGCGTTTTTCCAACAAGCGCACCACCGGATCCAAGAGATACGCGACGATGCCCGCGACGATCAGCGGTATCAGAACCGGCTGCAGGAACCCGAAGATCTGGCCGATCAGCCAAACCAGCCCTACCAGCAGGGAACCCAGCACCAGCATGGCCACGCCGGTGAGGGCGCTCCATAAAGTCTTTTGCTGAAATCTCGTCGGGTAATTCATTCGCGAGAGCTTGTAGCCGTCGGCGCGGTTTTCGACAACCATTGATATGATCTGCCAGCGATCACATCAGTTGGGCGCCTGCCTCGGCGAGTTCGGAGCGCTCGCCGCGGTTGAGGGCGACGTGGGCGACGAAGGGCTGGCCTTTGAGGCGGTTGCGGGTGTAGACCAGGCCGTTGCTGCGGCTGTCCACGTAGGGGTTGTCGATCTGCGCGGGGTCGCCGACGAGGACGAGCTTCGAGTCCCGCGACATGCGGGTGACGATGGTTTTCGCCTCCTGCGGGGTGAGTTGCTGCGCCTCATCGAGGATGAAAAAGCGGTTCGGGATCGAGCGCCCGCGGATGTAGCAGAGCGCCTCGATCTCGAGGATGCCCTGCTCCATGAGAAGTTCGTAGGGCTTCTTGGCCGTCACCGAATCCCCCGGCTTGGGCTGCTTGCGCTTCGGCCCGAGCGGGACGTTCGGGCGCATCAGGAGATCGAGCGCGTCGTGGATGGGCTGCAGCCAAGGGCGCATTTTCTCATCGAGCGAGCCGGGCAGGAACCCGAGCTGATCCCCCATCGAAACGACGGGTCGGCTGACGGTGATGCCGTTGTAGCGGCGGTTGAACATCTCATGCAGGCCGGCGGCGACGGCGACGAGAGTCTTGCCGGTTCCCGCGTGGCCGTAGCATGTCACGAGGGAAATGTCCGGGTTGAGCAGGGCGTCGATCAGGCAGCGCTGGCCGAGGTTGAGCGGCTTGAGCGCTTGGCCGTCGGGGATTTTCAGAACCTCAGGGATGTTCAGCCGGACGAAGCTCCCGCTGAAATGAAGGCGCGCGGGGATGGTCTGCTTTTCCCCGCAGGCGAGCAGGACGTATTCATTGATCGCGACCCCCAAGCGGCGCTGCTCCTCGATATCGAGCTCGCCGCTGCTGGCGAAACGGTGCAGCTCCGCGGTGTCCACCTCGACGCGGCGAACCTCATAGTTCGAGACTTCGCGGGCATCGACCTTGTCGTTTAGGTAGTCCTGGCACTCGATGTCTACCGCGCGGGCCTTGAGCTGGAGATTGATGTCCTTGGTGACGAGCGCGACCTGGCCGTCCGGGTTGTATTGGCGGAGGAGGAAGCACGCGGCGAGGATGCGGTGATCAACGCGCTCGCGGTCGGGGAAAATGCGGTAGAACTGCTTGAGCTGGTCGGAGTTGTCCGGGCAGGCATCGGGATCGTAGATCACGAGGCGGATCGTGCCGCCGCCCTCGGTGGGCACGCCGCGCGTCACTGCTGAGGTATTGGAGAAAATGTCGGTCAGGCGGCGGTGGACGCGGCGGGCGTTGGCTCCGCGCTCGGTCTGCTCGCTCTTGAACTTGTCGAGCTCGGCGAGAACGTCGACCAGGATGCAGAGATGGTTTTCCTTGAAACGCTCC
Source organism: Verrucomicrobiaceae bacterium (assembly GCA_027485615.1). Lineage (GTDB taxonomy): Bacteria > Verrucomicrobiota > Verrucomicrobiia > Verrucomicrobiales > Akkermansiaceae > Luteolibacter. Next base: position 4,356 of record JAIXQS010000167.1, on the reverse strand, counting down.
AAACAGGCCGGGTCATGTAGCAGGACGTTCGTGTCCAGGACGTAATTTTTCCCGTGCTTCGACGGTGCCTTGAGACCGAATTCCTCAATGGCTTGGGCGGCCGTGCGGCGGGTTCTTTTGGGAAGGGCGATGGCGGGTGATTCTTCGAAAAGGGCGGGTTGCATAACCTCTATGGCGGGGTTCACGGGTTTGTGGTTCATGGAATTGGACGCAGGAAAGGAATGCGGGGGAGGCCGCCGCACCGGGGGAGGGGTGGGCTGGATCGGAAAGGATCCGTGCAGGGCCCGCAAAAGCTGGCCTACTGACAGCGCATTTAATCAAGATAACTGAACTATCTATGATTCCCATGGGTTGACAATCGCTAAATTCACCGCGTCCGGATTTTCATGTCCGGAAGACCGGAAAGCATAACCGGATCAATCTGCAAGCGAGCGCTCGGCCTCCAGCCAATCGCTATCATGGCACCCGGGAAGGCCCTTCTCCACTCGACGGCGGTAGTTCAGGTAAGCGGCCTTGGCCACAGACTCGATGGAAAGGGCGGCCTTCTTGGCGGGAGCTTTTTTGGCCGTCACCTTCTTCGCTGCGACTTTTTTTGCAGCGGCTTTGACAGCGGTTTTTTTGGCCGCTGCCTTCGTGGTAGTTTTTTTGGCAGACATTGTTTCAGGGGGATGGGGTTCGTTAAGCACGTTCGATGCCGATACGCGTATATGCATTTTTTTACGGTATTGCCAGCATCTTTCTATGGATTATCATACGCCCCATGGAGCAAGGGTATCGCTGGAGCGACACGCGCGAAGAAGGCACCTACCGCCTCCCCGGCCCCGAGCACCTCGGGCTCTGGGCGACGGCGGCCATGTTCGTATCCATCCTGCTTCATGTGCTGGTGTTCTTCGCGCTGGATCATGTGAAAATCGCGCTTGGCATCCAACAGCCGGAGGAAATTTCCACCGGGCAAATCAACGTCCGCCAAGTGGAGGTGAGGCCGTACGAACCGGACAAGGCATTACCGCCCGAGGAAACGATCACCCCGCCCTTGGAATCCGCAGCCTTGCTGGAGGAAGCGGACCTGCTCGACCTGCTGCCCGAGGACACCGAGATCGACATCGCGCCTGACGTGGTCGATCCCGCTTACGCCCTGAAAATTTCCAGCCCGCTGGCGGAAGGCGAACTCGATGCCCCGGACACCACGGTTTCCTCGAACTTCGACCTCGACTCGGAATTGCCGGACTTCGGACGGATGGAATCGGAGCTGAAACCGGCGGCCGTCGGGCAGATTACGGTCGATCCCGGCGCGGTGCAGGTGGATGACGGCGAGATGACAAAATTCACCGAAGACCTCATCAAGCGCGGAAACAACGGCCTGGTGGACAACGGCAAGCTCGACGGCATCGAATCGCTCGACGAGCTGCTCGACCTCCCTCCGAACATCCTGCTTTCCAAGAAAACCCTCCTGCCCAGCGACCTGCTCTTCGAGTTCAACCGCACCGAACTCCGCGAGAGCGCCAAGGTCGGGCTGATGAAGCTCGCCCTGCTGATCGACAAAAACCCGAACCTCTACTGCTGGATCGAAGGCCACAGCGACTTGATCGGCGGCGAGGAATTCAACATCGAGCTCTCCCGCAAGCGCGCGGAATCGGTGAAGCAATACCTCGTTTCCTCGATGCGCATGAACCCCGACCGCATCATCACACGTGGCTTCGGGAAATCCCAGCCGCTGGTCGTGGACGGCGATGCGGACGCGCAGGCTCCCAACCGCCGGGTCGAGATCCGGATGCGGAAAACCCCGCCCACCGACGAGCCGGTCAAGGTCACGCCGAAAGCCCGCCCGGTGCCCGAGCCAACCCCGCCGCCCGCGCCGGAACCCGCGCCGCCAAAAGCCGTCATGGTGAAACCCGCCATCATCCATGAGCCTGAACCGCTCAAGGCGACGCCCGTTCCCGAGGAGCCCCCCGTTTTAAAAGCCTCGCTCGTCGAGGAGCCGCCCGCTCCCCGCGCCCTTCCCGTTGAGCCGTGAGTGTTTCCGGAAATTCCCTGCTCGGCCTCACCTTCGCAGAGCTCGAAAGCGTTCTCGTCGCCGACGGCGTGCTCGCCCACCACGCGAAACAGCTCTGGAGCACCATTCACCGCCAGGCCGCCGCCGATCCCTCGTCCGTCCCCCTTTCCCCGCCACTGGCGAAATGGGTCGCGGAAAACATCGGCGAAGGAAAAAACCGTTTCATCGATCTCCCCGAGCAGGCGGAGGAAATCCACAGCTCCGACGGCCTCACCCGCAAATACCTCCTGCGCCTCGCCGACGGCCAGGTGATCGAGACGGTGCTGATGGAATACGGAGGCCGCTTCACCGCCTGCGTGAGCTCGCAGGCCGGTTGCGCAATGGGCTGCGTTTTCTGCGCCACAGGGCAGATGGGTTTCGTGCGGCACCTCACGGTCGGCGAAATCGTCGCGCAGGTGCTTCACGTCCGCCGCGCGCTCGCCGCCAGCCATCCGCACCGCCGCCTCCGCAACCTCGTCCTCATGGGCATGGGCGAGCCGCTGCACAACTACGACGCGGTCATGAAAGCGATGGACATCGTTTCCAACCCGCGCGGCTGCGCGATCGGCGCGGCGCACATCGCGATCAGCACCGTCGGTTATGTGCCCAACATCCTGCGCATGGCGGAGGAACAGCGCCCCTATCGCCTCGCCGTCAGCCTCCACGGCTCCACCGAGGCGGAGCGCTCCGCCCTCGTCCCCGCCAGCAAAAAGTGGGATCTCGAAACACTCATCGCCGCCTGCCGCAGCTATTCCCGCGACACGGGAAAACGCATCTTTTTCGAGTGGACCCTCATCGCCGGGAAAAACGATTCCGAGGAAACCGCCCGCCGCCTCGCCGTCTTGCTGGAGGGCATCGACAGCCACGTGAACCTCATCCCGCTGAACCCCACCGAAGGCTACGATGGCCATAGTAGTTCATCCGGCCGCGCCTTCCAGGAAACCCTCCGCCAAGCGGGCATCCCCTGCACCTTCCGCCAGCGCCGCGGCATCGATGTCGCGGCAGGTTGCGGCATGCTCAAGGCGGCGAAGTTTCATAACATCGCAAAACCGTGATGCCCAGGGTGAGGGTGATGTCAGGCTCGCGATCATCGAGGCCATGAGCCCGCACCCCGGCGAAGACGAAATGGCGCGCCGTCTCCCCGTCAGGCACGAGCGGCTGCCCGGGGATTTGCACCATGGCGAAATTGAACCAACGGCCTCTGCCTTCACTTGGCTCTCGGCGGCCTTTTCGCGATGGTCGTCGCGATGGGTGAGGCCGCGAATCGCATGGATGATAGCCAGGACAAGGATCTTGACATGGATGGGTTGGGGGTTTTTGTCCGGAAGGACGGTTCTGATCTGCGGATTACCGGCTTGTCCGGCGGCTTTTCCTCAAGCAAGGCCTGAAAAGGAGCATTTCACCCCATTGATGCGGGCTGGCGGCGTCGATATCCTGGCGGCACCTATGCAAGACACATTGATGACCGCCGAACAGGACCACGAATACAGCATGCAGCGCGTGTCCGAACGCACCCTGGAATTGGCGATGCTCGCGGGCAGGGCTCCCCACCAGATCAGGCAGGCCGACTATGAACGGGCGAAACGGGAGATCGCCTCCCAAAAGCCCACCGGCAGCCTGTAGGGAAACACCCCATGGCAAAGGCGGCTGGGACGAACCACGGTGAAACGCTTCGCAAAAATCCCCCGACACGTCCCATACCGGGACAAGCCCGCACAACCAACCTGCGAACGGAAACGAGGACATCATGAAAACCGAGAACCCGACCGAAGCCCGCAAGGGAACCAGCCGCTCACGCCTCCTGCCCGCCCTCGCCGGCACCGCCCTCTGCCTGTCGCTCGCCTCGTGCGTTTACCCCTATGACGATGGGCGGTACGGATCCACCTCCACGATCACCACCCATCAGCCCGGATACAGGCTCGACAGCCTGCCGAGCGGATACCGCAGCGAAAACCTCGGCGGAAGCACCTACTACTACCACAACGGCGCTTATTATCAGCGGCACTCCGGCGGCTACGTCGTCGCCGAAGCCCCGCGCCGGAGCCGATACTACGAGGAATACTCCCGCAGCCGCTGACTTTGGTTTCGTTACGAAGCCCAGCCATTGCTTGAGCCAAAATGCTCGTTGCTTGAGTCGAAATGCTCATTGCTTGAGTCGAAATGCTCATTGCTTGAGTCGAAATGCTCATTGCTTGAGTCGAAATGTGTAGCGCTCCCTCGGAAGTTGGACAGCCATTTGTGTTATTCAGGCTGCTTGGTTGCATTGTTGTTGGTGGTATTGGTTTGGGGAGAGGTATTTGAGGGACTGGTGGGGGCGGTGGTTG
>JAIXQS010000122.1 GCA_027485615.1 Verrucomicrobiaceae bacterium | reverse complement strand
CGCCACCTGAAGAAAATACATCAGCTTGTGCACTTCCAGCAGCGTCACGATGGGATCCAGAAGGCCCTTGAGGTAGCGGTCCACCAGGGAAACCAAGGCCGCCTGGCCGGGAGTCATCTTCGGCTTTTCCGTCCGGTTTGGCATGGCCACGGCTTCGGGCGTCTCCACAGGAGCAAAAAGCAGCACCTCCACTTCCGGCATTTGGGAAAACGCCTCTTCGATCAGCGGTCGCACATTGCTCCACGGCAGTCCGCCATTGCCACATCCCAGCGGCGGAACCGCGATGGACTTGATTCCCAGCTTCCGAATGATCTCGATGAGATCCTTCAGGCCCGACTCCACGTCTTCCATCCGGCTCTTCGCCTTCCAATGCCCCTTGGTCGGAAAATTGATGATCCAGCGGGGTCCACCCGCCAAGCCACCCAGATCATGGACATCCATCTTGCCAAGCACCACTTGCTCATCCTTGCAGGCTCGCTCGTAGTCCCGGAACATTTCGGGAAATGCCTGCCTGAACTGCAATGCGATCCCTTTACCCATGATCCCTTTCGTGTTCACGGTATTGACCAAAGCCTCGGCGGGGGCTTTGAGCAGATTGCCTCGGGTTTCTCGGATCATGTTTTCAGTAATACCACGTTTGTTCCACGGATACGACAGGACGATGCCCTGTCCCGTCAAGAATCTCCGTCACCTGCCGTGCGGTTTCCGTATTTTGGCAGCCGATCTTTTCAAAAGCGCTCCACGGGAAAAAGTCCGCCACGAGAAACTCAGCCATCTTCTGGTGGGTTCGTCCCTGCCACAGCGTGGCCCGGATCGCCTGCCAGTCTAATCCTTCCAACTCCTTCAAGTCCTTGTAAAAAAGGCTGTGATACGCCCCGGCATTCCCGTCGCTGATCGCCCAATCAACCGCACCATTCAGCGCCAAGCCGACCTTGCTGACCAAATGCACGATCGACCTCTGGCACCCGGCTGGACGACCCGTATTCCCCCGGTTGATCGTGTAAAGCATCGGGGAACGGGGGCAGTAGTAAAAAGGGACGAATTCCCCGACAAAACGGTTGCCGCAGCACCCCACCCGGATCTCGGTGGCCCGTCGCTTCTTGATGTGATCGTAGCCGATCACCTCGGGATTGGATTGAGACATCGCCACGTCGGAGCGCAATCCGCCACCCGCAACGATGCCGCGAAGATTCGCAACATCGGTGATGTGGTAAATCGGAATGTCCGCTGCTGGGGTCATCGGTCAGGTTCGCGAAGAGCATCCAAAAATTTGACCGGCCAGCAAATCAATCCCGCAGCCAGACGCGGCTTTATTGGGAAAAATTCCCATCTCCTCCACCGCTCCTTGTTTCAGCATTTCAGTTTTACCCGGCACCTCCCACCCTGACCTTCGTAGCTCTTGCGAAGAAGGTTCCCCGAAGCAATTCATCACATCCCACCCCAGCTCATGCTGCATGAGCTGGATCGCAGGCTGCTCGACAAGGTGGTCTTCGGTGTAGGCGGACATTCCCTAGAGTTTTAGGAGCGCATCGAAATGTTTGTCGCAGTGGATCAAGGTCGCGCCATGACGCTTTGCACAGGCCACGATCAACACATCGGCCAGAGGGCGATTCAGGCCTGCCAGCATCGCTGCACGGCGCAACTTGGCAGCCAATCCCCATGTCTCCTCATCGACTTCAAGCCATTCGCAGCAATCCTTCAAATACGTCAAAGCCAGCTCCTCCCGCTTTCCCCGCATCCCGCTCCACAGTTCAACCCACACTGGTTGGCACAGATACGCCTCCCGATTCCGCACCGCAGCGGCCACCTCGGCATGTTTCGCCTCCCCGTCCCTCAGGAAATTGATCCAAACGGAGCTATCGATCAGCCATTTCATGACTCCCGTGCCCACAGCTTCTTCATGCGATCCTCATACTCCATGTCCGCCGCTTCGATCTCATCGTTCGTGGGAAAGTCAGGACAGCTCCCGGCCAACTTCAAAAACGCCTCCACACGCTCTCTCCGGTTGAAATCCTCCAGCGCCTTCACCACCGCCTCACGCTTGGTCTTCGCCCCCGTGAAACGCATGGCATCCGCCAACGCGCTCTCAGGAATATCGATTGTCGTTTTCATGGATTCCAAATACACGATGAATCGGAATCCTGCAATCGGATAATCGGATGGTTTTCATGCGGATCCCCGCTTTCACGGCTTCGTGAAAGCACCCGCTTTCGTGAAACCCCTTCCACTAGGAGCCTCCACCTGGCTCAGAGCCGTCCCTACAGGCCGCTACAGCTGCAACAGTCTTAAGCGCGCCCTCCGAACATCGAACGCTCCTCTTCCATCCAAAATCCAACATCCATAATTCAAAATCTACCCCAATCTCCCCCACACCCACTCCCCCTCTCCCATCCAAAATCCAAAATCCATCATTCAAAATCCTCTTCCTCCCCTCACCCCTGCGGCACCTTCCTCAGCTTGGAAACATCATGCCCCTGCCGTTTCAGCTCCTCCACCAGGGCCGCGTATTCCGCATCGGGCAGGGTCTTCGTCCGCGCCATGATCCATGCATACTTCCGGTTCGGCACCCCGATGATCGTGGTCTTGTAATCGTCCGATAGATAGGTGATCAGGTAGTCCGCCTTGAAAGGCCAGAGGAACTGCATCTTCCACTCCGCGTTCGTCTCCCTGTTGTGGACGAAGCCCTTGGGATGCATCGTCTTCACCGGCCCGTCGAAGCCGCCCTTGTTGAACTTGAACGTCGTCGGGATCGTCCCGTCATCCGCCAGTTCGTAGCTCTCCACCGCATTGTAGGCTTCCTTCTCCAGGAATACCGGGATGTGGGCGATCACATGCCAATCCCCCATGAACCGATCCAGATCCACCTTCCTGGTGATCGCCTGGAGCCTCCCGGTTGGCTGCGCGGCGGGTTGGGAGACGGACTGGCAACTGCCCAGCCCGAGGGCAAGCAAGCCACAGGCAGGAAGCGCTGTTTTCATGAGGATCGATAGGAACTTGGATGGCATGTGATTCGGTGAACACCCGCACACTCGATCCGTTCCCGGATTTCACAAGGGATATCCTCACCACCACCGGCGCCCCCAGCGCCCACTCCCACTCTCCCACGCAAACCCATCAAACCCACTCCGCACAAAGCAGCTCCGCCTGCATCAGCACCGTCTTGATCGCATCCTCCTGAAGATCCGGCGGGTAACCGTATTTGTTCAGGATGCGCTTCACCATCACCTTGATCTTCGCCCGCGCACTTTCTCGCAGCGTCCAGTCAATCGTCACGCTCTGCCTGACCTTCGTGATTAGTTCCGCCGCGATGACCTTGAGCTTATCATCCCCCATCGCATCCTTCGCGCTGTCGCTGGTTGCCAGCGCATCGTAGAAAGCCCACTCGTCTTTGGTCAGCCCCTCGCGGTTGCCCGCCGCCTGCACCTCCTTCGCCAACCGGATCAGCTCCTCGATCACTTCCATCGTGGAGATCGCGCGGTTGTGGTAGGAGTTCAGGGTCTTCTGCAGCTTCTCGGAAAACAACTGGCTCTGCACCAGGTTGTGCTTCGAGCGCACTTTCAGCTCATCCTTGAGAAGCTTCTCCAGCAGCTCCGCCGCCACGTTCCGGTGCTTCAGCCCGCGCACCTCCGCGAGGAACCTTTCATCCAGGATCCCGATATCCGGGTTCTTCAGCCCCGCCGCCGTGAAGACATCGATCACCTCTCCGTCCGCCGAGATCGCTTTCGAGACGAGCTGGCGTATTGCCGCGTCGATCTGTTCCGGCGACTTGCCCCTTTCTCCCGCCTTCTTGCTCAGCGCCGCTTGGATCGCTTGGAAAAAGCTCACGTCATCGCGGATCTCCGCCGCCTCATCGCTTGCCGCCGATAGCGCGAAGGCCTTGGAAAGCTCCGTCACCACCTGCACGAACCTCCGCTTCCCGTCCTCCTGTTCGAGGATGTGCTCCTGCCCTCCGGGGATCAGCGCCAGCCGTTCCGATGGCTTTCCATCCACCCACTTGCTGCGGTCGAAGCCGTGCATCATGTCGCAGGCGATGTCGTATTTCTCCAACATCACCGCGATGGCCGCCGCCGTGTCGAAGGTCGGGTTGCCCCGCCCGCCGCTTTCCGTGTAGGTCGCCAGCGCCTTCTTGAGCTGATCCGCCAGCCCGAGGTAATCCACGATCAGCCCGCCCGGCTTGTTTTTGAAAACCCGGTTCACCCGCGCGATCGCCTGCATCAGGCCGTGGCCTTGCATCGGCTTGTCCACATACATCGTGTGCAGGCACGGCGCGTCGAATCCCGTCAGCCACATGTCCCGCACGATCACGATGCGGAAAGGGTCTTTCGCATCCTTGAAACGGTTCGCCAGCTCCCTGCGCTTGTCCTTGCTGTGGATGTGCGGCTGCCACTCCGGGCCGTCCTCCGCGCTGCCTGTCATCACCACGTTCATCCTGCCGTCCGCCCATTCCGGGCGCACCGCCACAAGCGCGTTGTAGAGATTCACGCAGATCCTCCGCCACCACCGCGATCCTCTTCGGATCCCCCACCAGCGCCTCCAGCGCCGCCCATTTGGATTTCAGCTTCTCCTTCTTCGTCAGCTCCTCGCCTTCGGTGATCTCGTCGAATTCCTCGTCGATCCCCGGCAAGGCCGCCGCGTTCAGGCTCAGCTTCGAGATGCGGCTCTCGTAATAGATCGGCACCGTCGCCTTGTCCGCCACCGCCCGCTGGATGTCATACACGGAAATGTAATCCCCGAAGACCGCCCGCGTGTTCGCATCCGTCTTCTCGATGGGTGTCCCGGTGAAGCCGATGTAGGACGCATTCGGCAACGCATCCCGCATGTTGCTGGCGAAGCCATACGACATGGCCCCCGTCTTCTCGTTCACCTTGCCGCCGAACCCGTATTGGCTGCGGTGCGCCTCATCGGCTATGACGACAATGTTCCGCCGCCCGCTCAGCTCCGGCATGTCCTCGCCCTTCTCCGGCATGAACTTATGTATTGTGGTGAAAACCACCCCGCCGCTCGCCCGGTTCAGAAGCGTCCGCAGGTTGTCGCGGCTATCCGCCTGCAACGGAGTATGGCCGAGGATGTCCGCGCAGCGCTGGAATTGCCCGAAGAGCTGGTCGTCCAGGTCATTTCGGTCGGTCAGCACCACCAGCGTCGGGTTCTTCATCGCCGGATGCCTGATCACCCGAGCCGCATAGAAGAGCATGGAGTAGCTCTTGCCGCTGCCCTGCGTATGCCAGACCACGCCCGCGCGCCGATCTCCGGGCTTCCCGCCCTTCATCGCTCCCGCCCAATACCTTCCTTCCGGACTCTTGAGCCCGCCGCCCTCGTCCTCCGCTTCCATCCCGCTCGCCCGCACCGTCTCCTCCACCGCCGCATTCACCGCGTGGAACTGATGGTAGCCCGCGATGATCTTGTGCAGCGCGCCCGAGTCCGGATCTTCCTCGAAGACGATGAAATGGTGCAGCAGATCCAGGAATCTCCGCCGCTCGAACACTCCCCGCACCAGCACCTCCAGCTCCAGCGCGGATTTCGGTGCATCCGCCTCCCCGTCCACCGTCCGCCATACCTTGAACCACTCCCGGTTCGCCGTCAGCGATCCCATCCGCGCCTGCAAGCCGTCGCTCACCACCAGCGCCGCATTGTAATGCAGCAGCGAGGGGATCTGCGCCTTGTAGGTTTCCAGTTGTTTCAAAGCCGCATCGAACCACTCCTCCCCCTCCTCCGGTTTTTTCAGCTCCACCAGACCCAGCGCCAGCCCGTTCACGAACACCACGATGTCCGGCCTGCGGTTGTGATGCCCCTCGATCACCGTAAACTGGTTCACCGCCAGCCAATCGTTCGCCCCCACCTCCGTGAAATCCACCAGCCGCACATGGTCGCCCGCGATGCTCCCGTCCGCCCTCTGGTATTCCACCTCCACCCCGTCCCGAAGCATCCGGTGAAAGTCCCGGTTCGTCCCAGTCAGCGAGGGCGTGCCCACCCGCAACACTTTCCGCAACGCATCATCCCGCGCCTCCCCCGGCACCGAGGGATTCAGCCGGGAAATCGCCTTCCGCAAGCGTCCCACCAACACCACCTCGCCAAACGAATCCCGCTCCGCCGCCAGTTCACCGGGCGCGAGATGAGGCCCGTGCCCGACCGCATAGCCCAGCTCCTCGAACCATTCGAGGGCGGCTTCTTCGATGATGGATTCGGAAAGTGAAGACATCATTCGCTTACGCGGAAGGAAGCTCTGCCTGCTCCGGAGTCTTCATCTCCACGTATCGCGCAAAGAGTTTGTCCACGAGTTCCTTGGGGTTATCCGTCATGATCGTCCGTGGTTTGCCAAAGCGAAAGACAGACTCCCTGATGCGCACCGTCTCATTGAAAGCCATCTGAAGGGTATGCGGTGTGTAGGCAATAGCCTTCCGGCGCTTCATTTCGGCATGGAACCCTTCGAATGCGGCTTCATACTTGGCTACAAAAAAAAAAAAAAAAAATGCCCTGAT
>JAIXQS010000108.1 GCA_027485615.1 Verrucomicrobiaceae bacterium | reverse complement strand
GAGGAGGGTGGGGGTGGAGAGGGATATGCAAATGAGAAGCAAGGCCGACCTGAACATAGTCGCAAGCTAGATGCACGAATCGCAGCTGCCAAGGGCTGCTTTGCGATTACTGATCCTTCGCGAGCCTCGGCGCGGAGTGACCGTCGGCCTTGATCTTCGCGAGGAGTTCCTGCATTTCCTTGACGATCTCCGGATTCCCGGCAGCGACATTGTTCTTCTGCCCGATGTCTTGCTCCATGTCATAGAGTTCCACCGGCGAATTGTCGTCGGGCTCGTAGCCGTGACGTTTCTCCCATTCCTTATCGACGCCGGAGACATAGCCGGTCTTCGCATCGATGAGCGTCCACTTGCCGTGGCGGATCGCGTAGCCGTTCGGGTTGGTGTTGTGGATATGGGTGGTGCGGACGGATTCCTTCTCTCCCTTTAGAAGCGGCATGAGGTCATGCGAATCCTCTGCGGCGTTTTCAGGCAGCGCAAAACCCAGCGAGGAGGCGAGGGTGGCCATGAAATCGATCTGCGAAATGAGCGCGGCGCACTCTTTGCCGGGCTTGGTGAGACCCGGCCACTTGATGATGGTCGGCACGCGGTGGCCGCCCTCGTAGATGTCGCGTTTCAGGCCGCGCAGCGGATGCGTTGACCAGTGGCCGTGCTTCTCGTCGCGGGGGTAGGCGTATCTCTCCGCGCCGTTGTCGGCGGAGAAGATAACGATCGTGTTCTCGTAAAGCCCGGCCTCACGCAGGGCGTTGAGGAGCTGTCCGCAACTGTCGTCGGTCTGCACCACGAAGTCGCCGTAGGCTCCGGCCTCGGAGGTGCCGTCGAACTTGTCGTTCGGGACGATGGGAGCGTGGGGCGAGGGCAGGGGAAAGTAGAGGAAGAAAGGCTGGTCGTTCCCCTTGCGCGAGCGGATGTATTCCACTCCCTTTTCGGTGAGGGTGGGCAGCACCATGTAGAAATCCCAGTCGGAGCGCCCGGGGCCGGGGCGGCACTCCCAGGCACCCTCCTTCGTCGCCTTCGGGGTTTTTGTGAAATCGATGTCAGGCGCGGCCGGGAACCTGTCGTCCTCGATCCAGGCGTAGGGCGGGAAATTGATCACGTTGTCGCCGAAATAGCGGTCGAATCCATGGTCGAGCGGGCCGCCGCGGAAAGGCTTCGTCCAGTCGAAGTCCGCATGGCTTTTCGATTTCGGCGGGCTCCCCGGCTTGCGGATCGAGTCCCAGTCCCAGCCGAGATGCCATTTGCCGATGCAGGCGGTGGCGTATCCGGATTCGCGGAGCATTTCCGGAAGCGTGAGCCGCTCCGGCTTGATGAAAGGCTTGTCGAAACCGCCGTCGATCCCGTGGAATTCCCGCCAGTGATGGCGGCCTGTGAGCATCGCGTAGCGGGAGGGCGTGCAGATGCCGGATGAGCTGTGGGCGTCGGTGAAACGCATGCCCTCGGCGGCGAGCTTATCGAGGTTCGGTGTGGGGATCTTGGAATCCGCATTAAAGCAGCCGAGATCGCCAAGGCCCAGGTCGTCGGCGTAGAGGATGACGATGTTCGGTTTGGCCGCGAAGGCGGTGGCGGTGAGCGCGAATAGGAGGGCGAGGGTTTTCATGGCAACGCGATGCACCATGTGTTCAGTGATCCTTGCCGGTCAGGGCTTTCGCGGCGGCTTTCGCCATCTCTCCCGCGCCTGCCGCGTTGGGATGGACGCGGTCGGGGAGCATCTCCGGCTTGCCGTCCAGCGCGGCGAACATGTCGATCACATCCACCTTGAGTTCCTCCGCAAGCTTGGCGTAAACGGGCATCTGCTCCTGGAGCGCGGTATCGTTGATGCCGAAGTTGCCTTGGCCCGGAACCGGAACAGGGCGGCAGATGAAAACGCGGGGCTTGGAGGGCAGGTTGAGGAAGGATTTCACCAGATCTCGGTAATCGCCCTCAAACTCCGCCTTGTGCTTCCAGTTCTGCGGCTTCGTATCGTTCGTGCCGAGCATGATGATCACCGCGTCGGGCTTGAAATCGAGCGCCTTCGTGTAGGCGGCTTCCTTCCAATACGGGTTATCGCCCTTGCGGAGCAGGGTGCGCCCGCTGACGCCGAAGTTCCCGATCTCCCAGCCCTCGCCGAGGAGAGCCTGGAGCTGGGTCGGATACGCCATGCCGTTGCCCGCGCCGACGCCCTGCGTGATGCTGTCGCCCACACAGGCGAGGCGCAGAGGGGTGCCGTCCGCCTTGGGCGCGAGCGGGTCGGCGGCGTGGAGTGCGGATGCAAGGGAAAGGGCGAAGATGGCGAGGAGCAGTTGTTTCATGGTGTTTTTTGTAGGATAGAAATGGAAGCGTTAGAGCGCGGCCCAGTCCACGGCGGCGGTGGCGGTGAGGCCGTTCTCGTCGGTGAGCGTGACGATGTTTTCGCCGCAGGGAACGATGGATTTAACAAGGCCGAAACCTTCCGGCACCGCCGCGACCGCCTGGATGTTGCGGAGGGTGACGGTCTCGTCTTTCGAGAAACGGCGGGTGGTCGGGACGCAAAGGTTGTGCAGCAGATCCTTGCGGGAGAGATCCACGCTATCGCAGAAATGGGAGCAGACATCCTCGATCCCAAGCCGCCCAAGGTGGCGGGATTCCCAAGGCGAAGCGGAGCGTCCGCCGTTGGACAGCCAGAACAGCGTGGCGGGGAAATCGGCGGGGTTTTTCAGCGAGAACCAAACATATCCGTCAAGCACCACCGCCGTCCACGCGAAGGGCTGCTCCGGCGTGGCGTCCTCGGAAACCATCATCACGAGATCATCGTTACCCGCGCGTGCCGGATACCGGGTGAGGTCGGTCGTGCCTCCATCGGCCAGCGGGACTTCACTGAGATCGCTGAAAAGGGCGGAGATCTTGAGAGCCTGTTTCGCTCCGTCGGCGGGATTCGAGAATACCTCCGGATAGACGGATGCCCAGCGGAACGGCGAGACGGAAACCCGCGCAGCGCCTTCGGGAATCGCGGAGAGATCGAGGATGGGGTGGTTGCCGTAGCTGAAATCCCCCTCCAGACCGGAGATACGGTGCTCATAGTAGATCGCCGCCTGGCCGGGGCGCAGGGAGATGGTTTTCATCACGTTCGCGGAAACATCCGAGGCGTTGATCCCGAGGGTGAGGGAGTCTTCCGTTTCGGAAACAAGGTGCCACGCGCAGTTCGCCGTCTCGCCGTGCGGCAGGCCGTTTTCCTGCGGGCCGAAGGGCAGGCAGAAAAAGTCGCCGCGCAGGTTTTTCAGCAGCACGGGGAGTTCCGCGTCCACCCCATCCGGCTTCCACGGCGAGAGCGAGTAGGGCGATACGATGCGGTCACCGAGCCGGAACGCAACCGGAGCCAGCATCCCGCCGTCGCGGGTGATGTGGAGGGAGACGAGATCATGGTTCAGTGTGAAAGAAGATGCGCCGTGGGTGTTATCCATGGCGGAACGATAAAAATCCAGGAGCAAACTCCAAGGAAGACTTTATGCGATTTCGCCAGGGCAGTGTTTGAGGTTTCGGAGAGCTGAGTTTATTCGCGGCTCATCCCCAATTCTTTTTCCTTTTCCCCCGCTCGCAGCCGCTGCCAACATGTGGGCGCAACCCAACCACAAAAAATCATGTCCAGACCCGTCACACTCTTCACCGGCCAGTGGGCCGACCTTCCGCTTGAGAAACTCGCGCCGCTTGCGGCGGAAATGGGCTACGACGGCCTTGAGCTCGCCTGCTGGGGCGATCACTTCGATGTCGATGCGGCCGTCTCGAAAAAATCTTACGTGAAGGAGAAGTGGGAGCTTCTTTCCGACCACGGCCTCACTTCCTACGCGATCTCCAGCCACCTTGTCGGCCAGGCGATCTGCGACAACATCGACGAGCGCCACAAGGCGATCCTGCCGCCCGATGTGTGGGGCAACGGCGAGCCCGAAGGCGTGCGCAAACGCGCGGCACTGAAGATGATCAAGACCGGCAAGGCCGCCCGCCTTTTCCTTAACGCGAAGCCCGTCCGCAAGAACAAGGACGAGTTCCCCGCCGTGGTGAACGGCTTCACCGGCTCCTCGATCTGGCACGGCCTCTACGCGTTCCCGCCCACCAGCCAGGCTTTTTATGAAAAGGGCTTTGAGGATTTCGCGAAACGCTTCACTCCCATCCTCGATGCCTTCGACAAGGAGAACGTGAACTTCGCCCTTGAGGTGCATCCCACCGAGATCGCGTTCGACATCGCCACGGCGCAGCGTGCGCTCAAGGCGGTGAAGAACCACAAGCGTTTCGGCTTCAACTACGATCCCTCCCACCTCGGCTACCAGGGTGTGGACTACATCAAGTTCATCCGCGACCTCGGCTCCCGCATCTACCACGTCCACATGAAGGACGCGTGGTGGGGCCACGGCGACGGCTCGGTCGGCGTCTTCGGCGGCAGCACGGATTTCGGCGACTCCCGCCGCTTCTGGGACTTCCGTTCGTTGGGCCATGGCGACATCGAGTTCGAGGACATCATCGTCGCGCTCAACGACCTCAAATACGCCGGCCCGCTCTCCGTGGAGTGGGAGGACATCCGCATGGATCGCGTCCACGGCGCGACCGAGGCGGCGGCGTTTGTCAGGAACGTCGATTTCCCCGGTTCCAACGTCGCGTTCGACGCGGCGTTCGATAAGAAGAACCAATAAACCGCAACGATCATGCCACTGAAAGTAGGAGTCATCGGAGCGGGCTGGATGGTGAAATACCACGCGGAGGGTTTCCGCAAAGCCGGGGCGGAGATCGTCGCGGTGGCGGATCCCGCGCCGGGAGCGGCGGAGAAGGCCGCGAAGGAATGGGGCATCGCGGGCGTTTTCATGTCCGTGGAGGACATGCTCGCGGGCGTGCCGGATCTGGACGCCGTCAGCATCATCGTGCCGAACAAATTCCACGCGCCGCTTGCGCTGCAATGCCTGCGAGCCGGAAAGCATGTCTTTTGCGAAAAACCGCCCGGCCTCAACGCCGGTGAGGTCGCGGAGATGGTCGCCGTTTCCAAGGAGGTCGGAAAGACGCTGATGTTCAATTTCAACAACCGCGCCCGCCCCGAATCGCAGGCGATGAAGAAGTATGTGGAAGACGGCACCTGCGGGAAAATCAACTCCGCGCAGGCGAAGTGGATCCGCCGCACCGGCATCCCCGGCTTCGGCGGATGGTTCACCACCAAGGCCATGGCCGGCGGCGGCGCGACCATCGACCTGCTCCACATGATCGATCTCGCACTCTATTTCATGGGCTACCCGGAGCCGGCCCACGTGCTGGCGAACACGTTCAACGACCACATCACCGATCCCGGTTTTAAAGGCCCGTGGGGCATCCCCGACCGCGTTGGCGGCACTACCGATGTCGAGAACGCCGTCCACGGCTTCGTCACTTTCAAGACCGGCCAGGTGCTGACCCTTCAGGTTTCATGGGCGGAGATGGTGAAGCGCGAGGAGGTTTCCGTCGTATTCCAAGGCACCAAGGCGGGCGGCAAGGTCGAGCGCCTCTTCGGCCGAGACGGACTCGACGACACGGCCATCGACACCTGCGAGCTCTACGTCCAGGAAAACGGCAACAGCGTGAACCGCAGCATCATCACCGAAGCCTGCGAGGACATGGGCCGGATCAACTCCGCCGCCAATTTCATCGAGACGATCAACGGCAAGGCCGCGCCCTTCAACACCCCGGAGCAGGCGCACAAGCTCATGCTCATCATCGACGCCCTCTACGAGTCCGCCAACACCGGCGCACCCGTGGCGGTCTGAGGACGAGCCATTCTCGTCGGCTGCGCAAATCTTTTGCCCCAAGTCGCCTCGATCTACCGGTGGCAGGGATGGTTAAACGAGGAGGGGGAAACCCTCGCCATCCTAAATAACCCGCACTGGAAGAAAAACCCGCGGCCCTTCATCCTTGTGAAGTTCCGGAAATCGTTGCGCTGCCTGTTGCGGCGGTGAATACGAAGTTTCTGGGGAGGGTGAGGGGAGTTTAGCCGGTTCCATGGTGAGAAAAGTGCGGTTAGTCTTCGATTATTACCCCTTGCCTATCTGAACAGTGTGGCTATTCATTTTGTCGTATGAATACAAAAACTCTCAAAATGCTCAGCAACCTTTGCTTTGTCCTAGGCTTCGCATCGATCATCGGTTCGATCGCGATCTGGTTCCTTACCGGGGGCGATACGGCGGAAGCCAAGGCGCATGCCGAGCGGTTCGGGATTTTCGTCGGGCTATGGGCACCCACGTTCCTCATTCTATCGAATCGCTTCGATCGCTACGCCGAGCGTGTCGCAGGATAAATTTCAGGTCTGAAAAGTGCCAAGGCCGGACAAAGACGATGTAGAGCGGCTCAGCCACGGCCAGCCGACTCGTGCGAAGATCGGCAGCCGGCGGATCGGGCACCGCCTGACGCAGAAGGAGAGGCTGCTGTTCGAGGCGGCCAAGCGGCAGGGTTTTTTGAAAATCCCGGTGACCGGCATCCGCCCGAACGTATGCAATATCTATCGTCTGTGGTGCGCGGCGGAAGGCCGCGACTACATCCTCAAAGACGGATCCACCACATGACAAAGCTTTCATGGGGGCGGCTTTGTTTTGCGGGACGACGCGTTGCTACCGGGTTACTTCGTTTTTCCATCACTCACCCAAAAAGCGGCGGCAAGGGGAATGAATACTTCAGTCCTTGATCGTCTTCGCCAGGGCGATGGCGCGGAGCAGGGCCTTGGATTTGCTGACGGTCTCGTTGTATTCGTAAGTGGGATCCGAGTCGGCGACGACGCCTGCACCGGCCTGGACGTAGGCTTTGCCGTCTTTCAGCAAACAGGTGCGTAGGGTGATGCAGGAGTCGTGTGAGCCGTCGAAGCCGAAGTAGCCGACAGCTCCGGCATAGGCGCAGCGCTTGTGTTTCTCCAGCGAGTTGATGATCTGCATGGCGCGGATCTTCGGCGCTCCGGAGACGGTGCCGGCGGGGAAAGTGGCGCGGAGCACATCGTAAGCGGAGTGCGAGGGATCGAGCTCGCCGGAGACGTTCGAGACGATGTGCATGACGTGGGAGTAGCGCTCGATGATCATGAAATCATCTACGGAGACCTTGCCGTGTTTCGCGATGCGGCCGACGTCGTTGCGGGCCAAGTCCACCAACATCAGGTGCTCGGCGCGTTCCTTCGGATCGGCGAGCAGATCGGCGGCGAGGGCGTCGTCTTCTGCAATCGTTTTTCCCCTCCAGCGGGTGCCTGCGATGGGGCGGATGTCGATGCGCCCGGCGATGGCGCGGACGTGGACTTCCGGCGAGGAGCCGACGAGCGCAAAATCGCCCATTTCCAGGACGAACATGTAGGGCGAGGGATTCACGTGGCGGAGGGCGCGGTAGAGATCGACGGGGGATTGGTCGAAGTCCGCCGAGAAACGTTGGGAGGGGACGAATTGGAAGATGTCCCCGGCTTTGATGAATTCTTTCCCCTCGCGCACCATGTTTTCGTATTCCGCCTGGGTGGTGTTCGATTCGGCGGGTTCCTCGGTGATTTTCGCGAGGCCGTTGAGGGCCGGGACATGGAGAGGGCGGTTGAGGATCTCGATGATCGATGCGATGCGTCCCCGCGCGGCGGCGTAGGCTTCGGCGGGGGAGGGATGTTCGTCGAGGAACGCGTTCGCGATGACCTGCAGGCGGCGCAGGCGGTGGTCGAAGACGAGCAGCGTGTCCGCAAGCATGAAGAGCGCGTCGGGGATGCCGAGCGGATCCGCAGGAGGTGCGCCGAGGGTCGGCTCGAACTGGCGGACGGCGTCGTAGGAAAGGTAGCCGACCATACCGCCGGAAAACGGGGGCAGGGCGGGGTTCGGGACGGGCTTGAAAGCGGCCATTTCCCGCTCCAGCGCGGCGAGGACATCATCCTCGGCTGTCAGGGTGCGGGTCTTGTTGCCTTCGGTGATGGTGATTTCCTTCCCATGCGCCGTGAAAATCCGCTTGGGCCCGGAGCCGACGATGGACCAGCGCCCGCCCTTGTCGGTGGCTTCCGCGGACTCGAGGAGAAAGGAATGCTTCGTGTCGCGGATCTTGAGATAGGCGGAGAGCGGGGTCTCGAAATCGGAGGCGAGCTGGGTGAAGACGGGGATCACGTTTCCACGGGCAGCGGCTTCTTCGAACGCCTCCAGCGAAGGCTCTACAGGGATGGGACTCACGGGCAGGAGAATGGGGGGAAATCTCAAAATTCAAAATTCAAAATTCAGCGAAGATAGGGGAGGCTCGAAGTTCCCGTCCATACGCCCTGCGCAGGGTGCGTTTTCAACTGTCCCCTGGTTTGGTGGGATTCCTGCGTTCCGATGATCCTTGAGCGTTTGCGGATCGGGAGTGCTGAGCGACTGCCAAGGGACATCGACCCAAGCCTCGAAAAAATCGGAAACCACTTCGGCGGTGTCCAGGGTTTCCTTGAGGATCGCGCCGAGCACGTAGATCATGAGTCCGCAGGCGACGAGAGAGCGCTGGAAAGAAGCCCCGGTGCATGTCAGTATCTCCCCGCCATGGACGAATACGACCGCCGCGAGTTCCTCAGCCTCAGCCTTCCCTCTTTTCTGGGTGTGCTGACCGCTTTGCCTTCCCTGTGCGCGCTCGCCACCCGCGCGAACGCGGCGGAAGGCAGGCTCCCCGCCGATGGCGCGATGCATTGGGAGGCCTTCCTGGAATCCGTCGCAAAGGAGGCGGAAAAGCAGCATCTCGACGCGTGGAACCAGGATGACTACGTGGGGAAAATCGCCGGGCTGGCCTCGCGCCTGCATCTGGAAGACCCCGTTCTGACCGAGGGGCTCGCCCAACTCGATGTGCGCCTCAAGCGCGGCAACGTCGATTTCCATTACCTAGAGGAACGCGTCAATTTCGCGCTGTGCCTCGTGCAGTTCGATGTGGACGAGCGCATCCGCCCGCACGACCACCCCGGCATGACCGGCATGATCCTCTGCGCCTCCGGCGAGATCGAGACCGCGAACTTCGATCCCGTGGAGCTGCCCGAACATGAGATCGCAGCGAACCGCCAGCTCCTCAAGCTCGCCGGCCAGGCCACGCTGAAAAAGAACGACATCTCCACCCTCACCTCCAAGGCCCGGAACATCCACACCCTCAGGGCGCGGAAAGTCACCCAGCTCGTCGATATCTTCACCCCGCCCTACAACGACGAGCGCGCCGAGCAAAGCCGCTGGTTCGAGCTCGCACCCGACCCCATCGAAGGCCACAAGGACATCTTCGAGGCGGAGGTTTCCTAACGGAACATACCATGCCCTCACGCGGACGCCACCAGACCACCTCCAGGGAATGCAAGGCCGTGATGAAACGCATCGAGGCGCTGGAGGGCGTGGGCGGCGTGATCATCGGGCGCTCCTATGGCGGGAAATCCCTCGGCGCGGGAAGCTCGACAGGTAGCATCCGCATCCAGCGTCAGGTTTCCGGTGGACTCAAGGCCGTGACGCAGACCGAGAAAGGCGTGCAGGAAATCTTCATCCGCACGGAGGCGGGCGCGGAAGATGCCATCGCGGCAACAATCCGGAGTTGGGCGTGAGGCGGATCAGCCCTTGCCCCTGTGCTTCGTGATCGTCGAGTTGGCGGCACGTTTCACCCGCAGGGCGGAGGAGCCGACTTTCTGGCCGTTGAGCTGGCTGATCGCCTTCGAGCACTCGTCCATGTTCGGCATTTCCGCGAAGCCGAAGCCCTTGGACTGGCCGGT
>JAIXQS010000154.1 GCA_027485615.1 Verrucomicrobiaceae bacterium | reverse complement strand
AGTAACTTCCTTTTTATTGAGCTGGAACTGGACGCGCGTGCCGCCGGTGAAATCGATGCCCAGGGCGCTCTCGCGTTTCAGGGCGAACGCGGCCAGCGAAATCACGATGAAAATGCTGGAAACGATCGCGGTCTTTTTCGCAGCGGATAGGAAGTCGATCTTGGTCGCCTTGATCAGGTTGAGGAAAGTCATTTTCCTGAGCAGGTTCGTGTCTGTACCCCAGCGGAAAAGGACGCGGGTCACGAGGATCGCCGAGAACATCGAGGCGACGAGACCGATGGTAAGGGTTACTGCGAAGCCCTTGATGCTTCCGCTGGCCATCGAGAACAGGATTATCGCGGAGATCAGCGAGGTGATGTTCGCGTCGAAAATGGCGGAGAACGCCTTGTCGTAGGAAGCGGCGATGGCGCTCTTGAGCGATTTCCCGGCTTCGATCTCTTCCCTCAGGCGCTCGTAGATCAGGACGTTCGCATCCACCGCGAGGCCGATGGTAAGGATGATGCCGGCGATGCCGGGAAGCGAGAAGGTGAAGCCGAATATCGCCATGGCGCCGAAGAGCATAAGGCCGTTCACAAGCAATCCGACAAGCGCGACGATGCCGCCGGTGCGGTAATAAATGAGCACGAAAACCGCCGTGATTGCGAGCCCGATGAGGCCGGACCAGATGCCCTGTTTCACGATGGCGGAGCCAAGGGTGGGGGACACGCTGCGCTCTTCCTCGACGATGAGGGGGTTTTCCAGCGGGTTCATCAGGGCGTTGGCCAGCTTCTTGGTCTCGCCGGGTTCATTGAGACCATTGATCACGAAATTCTTGCCCAGTGGGACAGTTTGGACTTCCGGAGCGTTCTGCACAACGCCATCAAGGACAATCGCAATCCTGTCTTGCCGGGGGCGCATGTTCTGGGTAAGCGCGATCATCTTGTCGGTGCCAGGGCCGTCCAGCGTGATGTCCACTGCGTCCATTTGGCTCATGGAAGGACTTGCGATCACGATATCGGATCCGCCGAGCGCCGCCCTGCGGTTAAGCAGGATAGGGGTGGTGGATTCATTGCCGTCCTCATCCTTCTGGGTGAGTTCGTAAGCGCGGTAACCGGGAACGATTTCCTCGCCGTCGAGCACGCGCTGGGCGAGGGATTTACCGTTCTCTCCAATTTCGTTGTTGCGGGGCGATACTTCCCGCAGCTCGAGTTTCGCAACGGTCTCCAGAGTAACCCGGATGGCGGCAGATTCTTCCGGCCCCACACCCGGCATCTGGACCAGGATGCCGTCCTCACCTTGGCGGACAACCAGCGGCTCGGCGGTGCCCATGGCATCGAGGCGGTCTTTGATCACGCGCATGCCCTCTTCCACTTGGTCCGCCGTGATGGGCATCTTCTCGCCCTTTTCGTTTTCCTTTGCCTGGATGCGGAGCAGGAACGCGGAGCCACCGGCGATGTCGATGCCAGGCTTGAGGCGTTCTTTCGGCGGAAAGATTGCGAGGGCGCAGAGGCCGCAGATACCGACGAGGAGAACCGTGCCGACGTTGCGCTTCCGGCTCTCGATCTCGGTGGCGAAATACCAGAAGAAGAGGATCAGCAGCGTGAGGCCGATGGTGAAGAGAATGAGCGGATCCTTGAAAAATACGACGGCAAGCATGGCGCAAAAGGTTTGTATGAGGTGTCTGTGAGGGGGCGATGCCGGAAGCTCAGGCTTCCTTGGCTTCTTTCTTGGTTACGGTGGCGATCGCAGCCTTGTCGAATTCCAGCATGGTTCCTTCGGCGACCTTGATCATCACGGTGGTTTCCTTGACGTTGTGGACGAGGCCATGGAGGCCGGCGGTGGTGATCACCTTGTCGCCGTTTTTCAGGGCGGCGATGCGGGCTGCCTGTTCCTTACGCTGGCGCTGCTGCGGGCGGATGAGCAGGAAGTAGAACATCACGATCATGATCACGATCATGAATTCCGGGCGTCCGAGCAAAGCTGCGAAGCCCTCAGGTTTGGCGGGAGCGGGGGCTTGGGCGAGGGTATTGAAAAGGGAAATCATGGTTCGTGGTGGTGTGAGTTGTATCGTTGGATGAAGGTTGCTTTGAAATTCTCGAAATCGCCCGCGACGATCGCTTCTCGCGCCCGGCGGGTGAGGGACAGGTAGAAATGCAGATTGTGGAAGGAAAGCAACCGTAAAGCGAGGATTTCGCCCGCCCGGAAAAGGTGGCGCAGATAGGCCCGCGAGAAGCCTGCGACGTGGGGGTGGCAGGATTCGCAAAGAGGGTTCGGATCTTTCGCGTGGACGAGGTTTTTAATGTGGATGGGGCCGTCGAGCGTGAAGGCGACCCCGTGGCGGGCGATGCGGGTGGGCATCACGCAGTCGAACATGTCCACGCCGCGGCCGATCATTTCCAGGATCTGCGGCGGGGTGCCGAGTCCCATGGCGTAGCGCGGCTTGTCGGCGGGGAGGAAAGGGACGGAATTTTCGATGGCGCGGAACATCTCATGTTCCGGTTCGCCGACGGAGACACCGCCGATCGCGTAGCCGTCGAAGCCCAGCTCCACCAGTTCCCGGGCAGATCGCTCGCGCAGCTCCGCGTAAACGGAACCCTGCACGATCCCGAAGTGGTGCTGCGGTTTCCCTGCGGTGATAGGCTGGTTTTCCGAAACCCAATCCTTGCAACGCTTCGCCCATCGGGTGGTCAGCGCGAGCGACGTCTCGGCATATTGTTCATCGCAGGGATAAGGCGGGCACTCGTCGAAGAGCATCGCGATATCCGACCCGAGCGCGGCCTGGATCTCCATGGAAAGCTCCGGGGTGAGCATCATTTTCGTGCCATCGAGGTGGGATTGGAAACGCACGCCCTCCTCGGTGATTTTCCGCATCTTCGCGAGCGACCACACCTGGAAGCCGCCGGAATCCGTGAGCATGGGCTTGCGCCACGTCGTGAACTCATGGAGCCCGCCGAAATCGCGGATCAGCTCGTGGCCGGGGCGGAGCCAGAGGTGGTAGGTGTTGCCGAGGATGATCTGCGCGCCCAGCTCCTCCAGCTCGGCGGGGTGCAGTGTTTTCACCGAGCCCTGGGTGCCGACGGGCATGAAAATCGGCGTCTCGACCTCGCCGTGCGGCAGGGAAAGCGTCCCGGCTCGGGCGGAGCCGTCGGTGGCGTTGAGAGTGAAAGGCATCCGGAAATCGGTTTCGGAGAAAGGCTATTACGGAACCTTCGCGAGTTTCCAAATGGCTCCGGCGGTAGGGATCGAACCTACGACCTAGTGATTAACAGTCACCCGCTCTGCCGCTGAGCTACACCGGATTTGGAATGCACGCCGTTTGAGGCGGCGTGGGCGGAAGATGGGATTCCCTCTCGCCCGCTTGCAAGGGAAAAATGCCCCATGCTGCTTTTTCATCAGCCTCCTGCGGCGAGGGTGATGATTTCAAGGCTGTCTCCGGCATTGATCCGGGTCTCCGGGAAAAGACGCGGCAGCACGGCCTCGCGGTTGAGTTCGGCGACGACGGGCTTGCCGGCGAGGCCGAGGGATTCGAGCAGCGTGGAGAGGGTGGTGGAGCCGGTGAGTTCGTGGGCTCGACCGTTGAGTGTGATTTCCATGGTCGTTGTATTCATCTCCATTGAGCGAGCTGTTCCGGGAATGGGCAGGTGTCGCAGCCGGAGAAATCCTCCAGGCAGAAGTCATGGTAGAGCTGGAGCATCGCCTGCTGGTGGGAGAGGCGGCGGAGGAAAGGCTGGGCTTCTTTCTCGGAGCCGAAGAGGCGGATGCCGCAGCGTTTCAGCTTCTGGT
>JAIXQS010000099.1 GCA_027485615.1 Verrucomicrobiaceae bacterium | reverse complement strand
GGCAGGCCACCGGCGAAGAACGCCCAGGTCACCTTGTCCATTTCCTCCTGCAGGCGGACGTTGTCCGAATACGGATCCACGCCGAGCTGTTTGGCGGTGTCGAGTTTCGCCTTGTCGAACCCGGCGGCGTCCTTGGCCGCGTTGCCGATGCCGCTGCCAACCTCACCGGCGGACGGTTTGTCCTCGGCTTCACTGCTTTCCTTCACTTTGTTCACGCCTCGTTCGATGGAACCTCCGATCTTGCTAAAAAAGTGGCCGACGGTTTTCGGCGCTGCTTTCACCGAATCCGCCGGATGCGTGACGATGTTCTTCACCGCATCGATGGGCTGGGTGATCGAGCGTTTCAGGCCTTCGGCGAAAAGATCGCTTTTGGAGGTCTCAACGAGTTTGCGGATGGCCTCGGCCTCGGCGATGCGACGCTTGACCTGCGGCACGCCTATCGCTTCGAAAGTTCCGAAGTCGGTGTCGATCTGGAAGTGCGCCAGGAAACCATCCGTGACGACCTGGTCACGCACCCGGTATGATGTTCCGCGCAGAAGATCGGCGGGAAGCAGATCGCAGGCATTGAGCACCACCGCCGTTTCAAACGCGGCGGGGACTTGGGCTTGTGAGACATTCGCGCAGAGGGAGAACCCGGATGCGAGGATGACGAGGAGTTTGTTAGATTTCATGAGGGAAATGCGCTTCGGTATTTTATGATCATGAGCCTGAATTCGGATCAATTAGGATGATTCCTCGGGCGGGCGAGATCGGAAACATGAATGACAGCTACTATGGAGCGAGGAGAAAATGAAGGTGGCATGGCAAGGACTTTCACTCCTGGTTGCACTACATAGAAAGGCGGTGGAAACGAGATGCGACGGATGCACGATCCGGAAGGTGGAAAAGATGCCATGGTGAGGTTGAAGGCATCGATGCGAACAGCAGGGACGCAATCAGGTTTCGATTCCGTATGTGTTTCATCATCATTCGGTGTTCGGGATTCATTTTGTAAGACCGGCATCATCGATCCAGACTAGCGTAGGCTTCTGCATCCTCCGCCGCTCCGTGCCACTCCCGGAAATCGACACCCTGGGGAAAGGCGCCTTCACCCACGCGGAAGCTTCTGCGGTCGCATCCAAGTCGTCTGCAAAAGCGTTCGGGATAAGGTGAGTTGACCTCAGTCCGTCCGTGAATAGGATGGACACGATGAACTTGATCCCAAGGATAATCAGGACTTCTGAAGCCAAGTCGCGAGTCGAACCCTTGCAGGTTGAGGGGCTTTTGGACGAGCTTGATGGGAACGCCGAAGAAGCCGCGCATCGTTTGGAAAGTTACGCCGGTGATGAAGGGGAGTGGGCGGATTACAGCTCTGACGAGACGACCGGGGAAAATCCTGAATCCTTGTTTGAGGCGCTCAGCGCCATGTTTGGCCAGGACAAGCTCGGCGTGTCGGACGATGTCAGGGAGGAGCACTCGAAGGACAAATGGTATGCCAGCCATATGCCTGAAGTGGTGGTTTTTGCGGAGAACACCGGGGATGTTTCAAGGCTGCTGGCATACGCGCACAGGAAACGGATTCCGGTCACCACGCGTGGTGCGGGGATCGGCTATGTCGGCGGGTGTGTCCCCGTGAAGGGCGGGATTCTCCTCTCCATGGCCCGGATGAATTCGATCCTTGATATCAACCCCAGGGACGGGGTCGCGGTCACCCAGCCGGGCGTGGTCACGGGGGATTTGCAGAAGGCCGTCCGTGCACTGGGTTGGGACTATCCGCCGGATCCGGCGTCGCTGAAAGAGTGCTCGATCGGGGGGAACATCGCCACCAATGCCGGCGGCCCGCGCTGTCTCAAGTATGGCGTGACGCGCAACTATGTCATCGGGCTGGAGGTCGTTCTCTCCAATGGCCGCGTCATGCGATGCGGTGGCCGGACGCATAAGAACAAGACAGGTTTCGATTTGATCGGCCTGTTTGTCGGATCCGAAGGGATGCTGGGGGTTGTCACGGAAATCACCCTGCGCATCATCCCGAAGCCTCCGGCGCGCGGGATGCTTGCGGCTGTTTTTCCAAGCTTCGCGATGGCTGCGCAGACGGTGCACAACATCCTGCAGGCCGGACATCTGCCATCAGCCCTTGAGATAACCGATGCCTTCACGCTGGATGCCTCGCGGAAAATCCACGGGGCGGATGTCTTCCCTCCGGGCGACGGCCACCTCATCGTCGAGATCGACGGCCGCCCCGCAGCGGTCCGCTCGGAGCTGAAGGAACTGCGCAATCTCCTGCTGGCCAGCGGGGCGGGGGAGATCCGGGCAGCCCTCAATGAGGAGGAATGCGAGGCGATCTGGCAAATGCGGCGCGGATTTTCCTACGCGCTGCGCGACACCGGTTTGACCAAGCTCAACGAGGATGTGGTTGTCCCGCGCGGAAAGCTCGTCGAGCTCGTCGAGTTTGCCCGCACGCTGCAGGAGGAAACCGGCATCGCCATCGCCTGCTTCGGTCACGCCGGCGACGGCAATATCCACACAAACCTGATGGTGGAAGACTACGCGAATCCGGAGGTCAGGGAATGCGCCGACGCCGCGCTCGACATCCTCTTCGCGTGGGTTCTGGATCATGGAGGCGCCATCACCGGCGAGCACGGCGTCGGCCTCGCCAAGAAACCGTGGATCAAGG
>JAIXQS010000076.1 GCA_027485615.1 Verrucomicrobiaceae bacterium | reverse complement strand
TTTCTTGCAAACTTTTGTTGCTTGTATCACTTGTGTAGGTGCCCTGATCAAAAATCCCTATCGCCATGTTCGCCCTTTCTCCGCCCCAGCCCCTGTGATCTAAAAAAATCGATTAAATCATGAAACATACCGCCGCGATTCTAACCACCGTGCTTCTTGCCTTCACCGGCGCTGAGGCGAAGCCGCTCAAGGTGTTCATCCTCGCCGGGCAGTCGAACATGGAGGGGCCGGCGAACATCAGCACCTTCGATTACATCGGCGACGACCCTGCGACCGCGCCGTTGCTCAAGATGATGCGCGGAGCCGACGGGAAACCCGCGACTTGCGAGGGTGTTTCGATTTCCTATCTCACAGGTGCCGGAGAGAACAATTTCACGCTCAACGGCAAGCTCACCGCAGGCTACGGCTCGATGTGGGGGGCGGATCCCACCAAGCCCGGGGACAAGATCGGCCCGGAATTCACCTTCGGGCTGGTGATGGATGCGGCGTTCGATGAACCGGTGCTCATCATCAAGGCGGCGTGGGGCGGCAAGAGCCTGCATACCGATTTCCGCCCGCCGAGCGCCGGGCCTTATGTGATGCCACGGGAAACGCAGGAACTATGGGAGAAGCATCCGCAGGGTGCGCACGGAATTCCCAAGGCCGAGGACAGGCCGAAATGGAATGCCGAGAAGGTGGCGGCCACGGGCGTTTACTACCGTTTGCTGGTGGAGCATGTGAAACAGGTTCTGGCCGATCCGAAAAAGGTCATGCCGGATTACGATGCCGCGCAGGGATACGAGATTGCCGGATTCGCGTGGCTCCAGGGTTTCAACGACATGGTCGATGGGCAGGTCTATCCGAAGGACAACCAACCGGATCGCTACGCCATGTATTCGGAGCTGCTTGCGACCTTCATTCGCGACGTGAGAAAGGATCTGGATGCTCCGAAGATGCCTTTCGTCATCGGAGTGATGGGCGTCGGCGGACTCAAGGATCAATCCCACAGCATGGTGACTTTCCGTCAGGCCATGGCCGCTCCCGCGGAAATGCCGGAGTTCAAGGGCAATGTCGTGGCCGTGCAGACCGCGCCGTTTTGGGCGGATGAGTTGGGAGCGATTGATGCGAAGCGCGCGCAGATCAGTCAGATGGGTTACTTTCTCAACTCAAACCACAAAGACCATGCGAACGCAGACGGGAAAATGACCGACGAGCAAAAGAAGGAATACCTGAGGAAATATGAAGCAGATCTGATTTCCCCCGCCGAACTTGCGAAGTGGAATCGCGGCGCATCGAATGCCGGTTACCACTATCTCGGCTGCGCCAAAACCTTCGCACTGATGGGCAAACACTTTGCCGAGGCCAACCTCGGGATGTTGAAGAAGCCATGACCTACCAAATCCAAACACCATGAATCACCACCACCTCGCCATCGTCCTGTCCCTGTTCGCGTCCGCTTCATTCCTCATGGCGGCGGGCGGTGGTGGAACAGTTCCCGTCCCCGATTTTACGAAGGGCGATCCCATACCGCAGGGTTTCACCCATGACTGGAACCTGGGTCCGACGGGACTGCGTGGTTGGATATACTCCGACAAGCTCGTGACCTCCGACGCCCGGCAGATCCTCATCACCAAGGTGGATGCCGGATCGCCGGCGGAAGGCAAGCTCGCCATCGGGGATGTGATTCTCGGAGCGGGCGGAAAGCCGTTTTCCCATGATCCGCGCACCGAGTTCGGCAAGGCCATCACGGTAGCGGAAATCTCCGGCAAGCTAGCCGTCACGCGTTGGCGCGGGGACAAAACGGAAGAGGTATCGCTGGGGATTCCGGTGCTGGGTGCCTATGGCAAGACGGCTCCTTACGACTGCCCGAAGTCAGCCCGCATCCTTGATGAGGGCTGCAAGGAACTCGCGAAGCGCATGGAGCCGGATGACTACGCCAGGACACATAATCCCATAACCCGGTCACTCAACGCGCTCGCTCTCCTCGCCAGCGGAAACCAAACATACATGCCGTTGATCCGACGCGAAGTCGAATGGGCGAGCCAGTATTCCTCGGACAATTTCCAGACATGGTGGAACGCATATGTCATCATGCTACTTGCGGAATACAAGATCGCCACGGGTGATGACAGCTTCATCTCCGGCATGAACCGCCTCGCGCTTGAGGCGGCGAAAGGCCAAAGCATGGTCGGTTCATGGGGTCATGGGTATGCCTTGCCGGGCGGGAATTTGGGTGGTTACGGCATGATGAACGCACCCGGTGTCCCCCTTACCATCGCGCTCATCCTTGCCCGCGAGGCCGGCCTCAAGGATCCTGCGGCCGATCTTGCCATCGACCGCAGCGCCAAGCTGCTCCGTTTCTACATCGGCAAGGGCGCCGTGCCTTACGGCGATCATGCCCCATGGACGGAAAACCATGAGGACAACGGAAAATGCGGCATGGCAGGCGTGATGTTCAACCTGCTCGGTGAAAAGGACGGCGCGGAATTCTTTTCCCGCATGAGCGTGGCCTCCCATGGCCATGAGCGCGATACCGGACATTGCGGTAATTTCACCAACCTCACCTGGGCCATCCCGGGCGTGGCTCTATCAGGCCCGGTGGCCACCGGAGCCTGGATGCAGGAGTTCGGTGCATGGCACAGCGACCTCACGCGCACATGGAGCCATCAATTCCCCCATCCCGGCCCGCCCGAGCCGGCAGGCGATAGCTATGATGGCTGGGATGCCACCGGTAGCTATCTTCTCGCCTACGCCATGCCCCTGAAAAAAATCATACTGACCGGCAAGCGTCCCAGCACCGCACCACAAATCGACGCGGCCACCGCCGATGCCCTTATCAACGATGGCCGCGGCTGGACGCAGAAAGACCGCCACAGCGCCTACGACAAAATTGATCCCGAAAAAAAAAAAAAAAAAATAGGTAGCTGGTCGCCCACTGTGCGCGAACGCGCCGCCATCGCCATCTCACGCCGCAAGGGCGACAAGCCGGTCGCTGCACTGGTGAATATGCTCGATTCCCCGAACCTCTACGCCCGCTACGGAGCCTGCGAAGGGCTGATTCGCCTGGGAGGCGCCGCCGCGCCCGCTGTGCCCAAGCTCACCGCCTTGATCGAACACGAGGATCTCTGGTTGCGCATCAAAGCCGCCGAAACCCTTTCCCACATTGGCGCTCCCGCCATGCCCGCCTTGCCGCTCCTGTTAGAGCGCCTCACCCACGGTCCCTCGAAATCCGACCCGCGCGGCATGGAGCAACGCTACCTGTGTTTTTCCGTCTTCGGAACCATGCTCAATCGCTCGCTGGATGGTGTTGACCGAGGGCTGCTCCTTAGCGCCGTTGCCGCCGGGCTCCGCAACGAGGATGGCCGCGCGCGCTCCAGCATCGCCGAGGTTTACAAGATGCTCAGCTACGAGGAAATCGAACCCCTTCTGCCCGCCATTCTCGATGCCGCAGCCAAGCCCGCTCCGAGCGGCGAAATGTTTGCCGACGGCATCCGCGTCGCGGGACTTGAGGTTCTCGCTGCGCACCACGTCGCGGAAGGCATCCCCGCCATCACGGACTACATCATGAACCAAAACAAGTGGGCCAGCGAGAAGCGCACCCCCGAGCTTCTCAAGATCCTTGTTTCCTACGGAGCCAATGCGAAATCCGCCATTCCCGAACTCAGGAAAGCTGCGGAAATCTTCGACAGTGGCGAAAAGGATTTCCCGAAAAGGCTGAGCGCCGACAAAGCCGCCGATGTCCGCAAGGCGGTGGCGGAGATCGAGGCCGCCACGGAAAAGCCCGAGCTGCGGAGGATTCACTGATAACAGCGGCAATATCGTCGGGGCGGGAACGGGTTTCGTCGCGTTGTTGCTCAGCCTTCCGCTCTCGCTGCTCGTGATTTCCGTGGCGTGGATTTTCTACCGTCCGCTCATCGGAATCCCGCTGGTGATCGCGGCCGCCGCGGGCTTCGTTTTCCTGGTCCGCACGCTCATGGCGCAAAAGAAAAAGCGGGCGGGGCTGGCTCCTGCCTAGCGTTTCAGGACGATGCGGTGCCGCGCTTTACCCGCCCGCAGGTGGTCGAGTGCGGCGTTCACGTCACTCATCGCGAAGGTCTCGGTGACCGGGGCGATGCCGTGGCGCGCGCAGAAATCCAGCATGGTTGCAACGGTGGCGGGAGAGCCGAGCGGGGAACCTGAAATCGATTTCCTGCCGCCGATCAGCGAGAAAGCCTGCACCGGCACCGGCTCCAGCACGGCACCAACGAAGTGCAGCCTGCCGTCGGGGGCGAGGGCGGCGATGTAGGCGTCCCAATCGAGTGCCGCGTTCGCGGTAACGATTATGAAATCGAGGGTGCCGTTGATCGCTTTCAGCCCATCCCCTTTGCTATCGACGACGTGGTGCGCGCCGAGCTTTTTCGCCTCGGCGGCTTTTGAAGGGCTGGAGGTGAAAGCGGTGACCTCGCAGCCCCACGCGTTAAGGAACTGGAGCGCGAGATGGCCAAGCCCGCCAATGCCCACCACTCCCACGCGGTCAGTGGGCTTCACGCCGAAATCCGCGATGGGAGCGAAGACCGTGATACCTCCGCAGAACAGTGGGCCGGAGCTGGCAGGATCGAGCACCTCCGGAAGCTTGATCGCCCATTCCCAGTTCGCCCGCACCTTGTCGGCGAAGCCGCCGTGGCGGCCGATGATCATTCCCTCTGCTCCGGCGCAAAGTTGTTGGCGACCGGATAGGCAGGGTTGGCAGGAGAGGCAGCTACCGGCGAACCAGCCGAGCCCCACGCGGTCGCCCACCTTCAGACCCTTGGCCTGTTCGCCGGCTTTTTCGATGATGCCGATCACCTCATGGCCTGGAACCATCGGGTATTGCGACATGCCCCAGTCGTTATCAATCATCGAGAGATCCGAGTGGCAGATACCACAGGACTCGACTTTCACCTGCACCTGCTCCGGCCTCATCGCGCCGGGATCGAAATCGAATTCGGTGAGTTTCCCGCCCTGTTCTTTCGCAGCCCAACCGTGAAATGTTTCGCTCATCTGGCTACCATGGCGCGTTAACCGGATTTCGCAAACGGGACTTCCGCAACCATGCGGCTTCCGGCGGGGTTCATTACGCATGATGAAATTCCTCCCACTGCTATTCGCGGCCGCGATGACCGCCGCCGCCGATTCCTACGATCCGCTGGCGGTCGGGAAAGCCAAAGTGAGATCGGAATCATTCGAGGTGCGGGATGTGAAGGGGGAGCGGACGATCCCGATCCGCGCCTATTTCCCGGAGGCCGACGAACCCGCGCCGGTGATCCTTTTTTCCCATGGTCTCGGCGGCTCGCGGGACAACAACCCCTATCTTGGCAACCATTGGGCGAAGAGGGGTTATGCCGTGGTTTTCATCCAGCATCCGGGCAGCGACGAAAGCGTCTGGAAAAACGAGCGTCCGCTGAAGCGCATGGCGGCGATGACTGCGGCGGCCTCGGGGGAGAATTTCATGGATCGCAACAGGGATGTCCCGGCGGTGATCGACGTGCTGGAAACATGGAACAGGGAAAAGGGACACGTGCTGGAGGGTTTGTTAGACCTCGACCACATCGGCATGTCCGGGCATTCCTTCGGGGCGGTGACCACACAGGCGGTGGCGGGGCAGGCCTTCGGCGGCGGGCGGTTTTCCTTCACGGAGAAACGAATCGATGCGGCCCTGATGATGAGCCCCAGCATACCCAAGCGTGGAGACCCGGCGGATGCGTTCGCTGCGATCCGCATCCCCTGCCTGCTGATGACCGGGACGCTCGACGACAGCCCCATCGGCGAAACGACTCCCGAGAGCAGGCTGGAAGTTTTCCCGAACCTCACCAACGCGCCCGCTTGGCAGGTGGTCTTCGACAAGGCGACGCACATGAGCTTCGGCGACCGGGATCTCGCCGGGAACGAGCAGAAGGGCGACCGTTATCACAAGGCCATTCTCGCGCTCAGCACGGCGTTCTGGGACGCGAATCTTAAGGGCGAAAAGCCAGCCAGGGTTTG